>NZ_JBHVET010000172.1:0-12667 GCF_042802135.1 Kitasatospora sp. NPDC057512 | reverse complement strand
CCGTGGTCCGGGGCCGCCCCGGCTTCGTCCGACCCGGTGCCGCGGTGGTCCGCCGCGCTGCGAGGATGTGAGTTCAGGAAGTTCAGCCGACCAAAGCCGGTCGGCCGGGGCCGCGGGGGACTAAACCTGGATGGCGCCCCGGGAGAAGCAAGGGAGGAAGAACGTCATGGTGGTCACGCTCGCCAAGGGTGGCAACGTCTCGCTCACCAAGGCCGCGCCGAACCTGACGCAGGTCCAGATCGGCCTCGGCTGGTCCGCCCGTTCGACCACGGGCGCCCCGTTCGACCTCGACGCGAGCGCCCTGATCTGCGGTGGCGGGCGGGTGCTCGGTGACGAGTACTTCGTCTTCTACAACAACCTCAAGAGCCCCGAGGGCTCGGTGGAGCACCAGGGCGACAACCTCACCGGCGGCGACGACACGGGTGACGACGAGGTGGTCGAGGTCAACCTGGACCTCGTCCCGGTGCAGGCCGACAAGGTGATCTTCGCGGTCTCGATCTACGAGGCCGAGGCGCGGCTCCAGAACTTCGGTCAGGTCCGCAACGCCTACATCCGGGTCGTCAACTCGGTCGACGGCCAGGAGATCGCCCGGTACGACCTGTCCGAGGACGCGTCCAGCGAGACCGCGATGATCTTCGGCGAGCTGTACCGCTACGCGGGCGAGTGGAAGTTCCGCGCAGTGGGCCAGGGGTACGCCTCCGGCCTGCGTGGCATCGCGCTCGACTTCGGCGTGAACGTACAGTAAGGGCGGAAATCGGACTTATCGCACCCGACCCGATCATGAGAACAGAGGGCAGTGCGGGGGTGGCCTGACCGGGCCCGGCCCGGTCAGGGCGTCTCGGGTACGAGGCCGCCCCCGGCACGGCCAAAACCCGAAAGGTAGCCAACTCCCGTGTTCCTCCGCACATTCGGCTGGTCGCTCGCGATCACCGCCATCGGCCTGGTCGCGGCCGGACTGCTCTGGGGAGCCCAAGGCTTCGGCATCGTGCTGATCCTCTCCATCCTGGAGATCTCCCTGTCGTTCGACAACGCGGTGGTCAACGCCACGGTGTTGAAGCGGATGAACCCGTACTGGCAGAAGATCTTCCTGACCGTCGGTGTGCTCATCGCGGTCTTCGGCATGCGCCTGGTCTTCCCGCTGCTGGTCGTCGGCCTCACCGCGAAGCTCAACCCCACGACGGTCATCGACCTGGCGCTGCACTCCGACAAGACCCACGACGGCCTCACCTACGGCCAGTACCTGGAGGCGGCCAACCCGGCCATCGCGGCCTTCGGCGGCGTCTTCCTGCTGATGATCTTCCTCGACTTCATCTTCGGGGAGAAGGACTACAACTGGCTGGCCTGGATCGAGCGCCCGCTGGAGAAGGTCGGCAAGCTGGAGGCCTTCTCCACCGTCGTCGCCCTGGTCGCCCTGCTGCTGGCCTCCAACTTCTTCGCCGGGGAGCACGCGGAAACCGTTCTGCTCGCCGGTGTCCTCGGCCTGGTCACCTACCTCGCGGTCAACGGCCTCTCGTCGATCTTCGAGTCCGGCCTGGAGGCCGAGGAGGAGCGCGAGGAGGAGGCGGAGAAGTCCGGCAAGTCGATCATCCAGGTCGGCGGCAAGGCGGCCTTCTTCCTCTTCCTCTACCTGGAGGTCCTGGACGCCTCGTTCTCCTTCGACGGCGTGGTCGGCGCGTTCGCCATCTCCAGCGACATCTTCCAGATCACCCTGGGCCTCGGCATCGGCGCGATGTACATCCGCTCGCTGACCGTCTTCCTGGTCCGCAAGGGCACCCTGGACGACTACGTCTACCTGGAGCACGGCGCGCACTACGCGATCGGCGCGCTGGCGGCGATCCTGCTGGTCGGCATCAAGTTCCACATCCCGGAGATCGTCACCGGCCTGATCGGCGTCGCCTTCATCGGACTGGCGCTCGGCTCGTCGATCCTGCGCAACCGGCGCGAGGGCGCCAGCGAGGGCGAGGAACCGGAGCTGGTCGGCAGCGACAAGTAGTTCCACCGGTTCCACGCGGTCCGCAGGGCAAGCGAAACGGCCGCCTCCGGGGTCTCCCGGGGGCGGCCGTTCCCGTGCTTCCTGGTTGTCCCCGAGGGGCGCCCGGTCAGCCGAGCTGCTGCTCGATCGCGCGCAGCTTGCGCTCCAGCGAGTCCAGCTTCGGCATCGACAGGGTGTCGTCGTCGGCCGTCAGGTCGATGGTCGAGTCGCTGCGGGACGACCCGGTGCCGGAGGAGGCGTACGAGGAGGACGCGTACGAGGAGCCGACGGCGGCGCGCGGCCGGCGGCCGGCGTCCAGGGCGGCCGGCTCGAAGGAGTCGGCGGACCGGGTCGAGTCCGCGGACGACGAGGCCGGTGAGGTCGAGGTGGTGGCGTCGGTTCCCGCGGCTAGGGCAGGCTCCGTAGCGCTCGGGCCGTCTCCGGCAGCCGTGAGGGCGGGAACCTGGCGGCCGCCGCGGCCCCGGGCGAGCATGCCGCCCTGGCGGGAGATGGCCTTCAGCTCGGCCCGCTCGCGGCGGTCGGCGGTGCGGGCGCGGGCCTTGGCGTCCAGCTTCGCCTGGCGCTCCTCGCGCACCTCCTCGACCGCCTCGTCCAGGCTGCGGACGTTCTCCAGCAGCATCAGCGACCAGGCCGCGTAGGTCTCGCGCGGGGCGCGCAGCCAGCGGACGATGCGGATCTGCGGCAGCGGGCGCGGCACCAGGCCCTGCTCGCGCAGCGCGGCCTTGCGGGTCTGCTTCAGCGCGCGGTCGAACAGGATCGCCGCCGAGATCGACATGCCGGAGAAGAACTGCGGGGCGCCGTCGTGCGACACGCCGCGCGGGGCGTGCACCCAGTTGAACCAGGCCGAGGCGATCGCGAACACCCAGACCAGCAGGCGCGAGCCGAGCGCGGCGTCACCGTGGCTGGCCTCGCGGACGGCGAGCACCGAGCAGAACATCGCGGCGCCGTCCAGACCGAACGGGACGAGGTACTCCCAGCCGCCGGACAGGCCCAGGTTCTCCTTGCCGAAGCCGACCAGGCCGTGGAAGGAGAGGGCCGCGGCGACACCGGCGCAGCAGAACAGCAGCGTGTACGAGGAGATGCCGTAGATCATCTCCTTGCGCCGGCGGCGCTCCTCGCTGCGCTCCCAGGAGTCGCCGGACTCGTCCTTCTTCGAGCTCTTGAAACGCAGCGTCGCCAGCAGGACGGCGACGAACAGCAGGGCTGCGCCGCCGATGACGGTCCAGACCAGCTGTATGGAGGTCAGGTTCATTGCGGGTCGGGCCTCGGGTTTCCGCAGGGGACAGGATCACAGCGCGACACGAGTGGCCAGGGCCCGCTGTACGGGCAGCGCCTGACGGTCGGTTCGTCGCCGTACGGCATGCCCGCCGCACCCGCGCAGGGGCGGACGGGACGCCTGTGCGGCTAGACGATATCGCGTCCGAAGGGGCGGCATGTTACGGGAGGGCGGCTTCCTCCTGCCAATCGACCCGCCGGTTGGATAGGGGAGGGGTGGACGGGGTATCCGACGGCCGGGCCGATGCCCGATCATTGGTCGGCGGACCGTCAGAACGCCTGGCGGGAGCAGGGGGAGAGGACGGCATGGTCTCGATCTGGGAGTACCTGCGCGGGGACAAGAGCTACACCTTCGACAACCCCGGCGGTCAGCACAAGGTCATACTCACCAAGTCGACTCCGCAGCACGCGATCACCGGGGCGGCCGCCACCACCGGCTACCTCTACGTCAACCTGCACTGGACGATGAGTGCCGGGGGCTCCCGCCGGCCGAGCACCCGGGAGTCCGTCAAGCGGTTCTTCAGCCCGCGGATCCTGCGGCCGCAGGACCCGGACTCGCCGCAGAACAGCGAGCCGATGAACGTCGACCTCGACCTGGCCTGCATGTACGAGCTCTCCGACGGGACCACCGGCGTGGTGCAGCCGCTCGGTGGGCTCTTCGGCGACCTCCAGAACGCGCCGTACATCAAGCTCAGCGGCGACGACCAGTACGGGGCGCCGTCCGGCGAGACGATGTACGTCAACCTGGAGAAGAAGGACAAGTTCAAGCGGCTGCTGATCTTCGTCTACATCTACGACGGCACGCCGGCCTTCGAGCAGTCGCACGCGGTGGTCACGATCGTGCCGCAGACCGGGCCGCGGATCGAGATCAAGCTGGAGGAGCGGGCCCGGGCGGCGCGCTCCTGCGCGGTGGTGCTGATCGAGAACGCGGGGGACAACCAGCTGACGGTGCGGCGCGAGGTGCGGTACGTCAACGGGTTCCAGGCGGACATCGACCGGTTGTACGGGTTCGGGATGCAGTGGCAGCGCGGGTACAAGGGCGACTGACGCCGGTGGCCGGGCGCGCGGTGGTGGGCGGTCCGTACGGCGGTTCCACGGCGACGGGCGGTCCGCACGGCGGGGCCGGGGTCGTCCGGCGGCCCCGCCGGGGGCGTCAGCGGGGCTGGAACTGCGGGCCCTGCGGGGGCAGCGCGAACTCCTCGCCGGTGGGCGCCGGGGGCTGGGCCGTCGGCGGCTGCGGCGGGACGGGCGGCTGCTGGCCGGTGCCGGGCTGCGGGTAGCCGTAGCCGGCGGGGCGCTGCTGCGGCGGCGCGGGCTGGTTCTGCTGGGGGTAGCCGTAACCGCCCGGCTGCTGCTGGTAGGGCTGCCGGCCGGTGCCCGGCTGCGGGTAGCCGTAGCCGCCGGCGGGCTGCGGCTGGGGGTAGCCGTACCCCGTGCCGGGCTGCTGGGGGTAGCCGTAGCCGGTGCCGGGCTGGTTGCTCGGGGGAGCGGTGGGCGGCGGGGGCACGGTCGGCGGGGCCGCGGGCGGCGGCGGGGTCACCGGTGCGGATGAGGCGTTCGCGGCGGCGGCCGGCGCGGTGGCCGGGGGCGGGGTGGGCGGCGACTGCGGGACGGCCGGGGCCAGGGTGAAGGTGCCCGGCTCGGGGGTGGTCGAGCGCGGGTCCGGCAGCGGGGTGCTGCGCGGGTCGAACGCGCCGGACGGAGTGGCGGTGGCGCCGGTGGCCTGGTCGGCCTCCGCCTCGTCGTCCACGGTGATGCCGAAGTCGGTGGCGAGGCCGATCAGCCCGGAGGTGTAGCCCTGGCCGATCGCCCGGAACTTCCAGGCCCCGGACCGGCGGTACAGCTCGCCCGCGACCAGGGCGGTGACGTTCTCGGCGTCGTCGATCGCGAACTCGGCGAGCGCGGGGACGCCCTCGCCGGCCGTGGCGTCGAAGAGCAGCAGGCGCAGCCCCGGCACCGCGCGGAACGGCCCGCCCTCGGAGGAGCCGGCCAGCACCACGCGGTCCACCTCGGCGGGCAGCTTGCCCAGTTCGACCTCGACCGTGTCGATGATCTCGGCGCCGCCGGAGGTCTGCTGCTTGGGCAGGTGGCGGACCAGGCCGGAGGGGTGGCGGGGCTGGTTGTAGAAGACGAAGTCGGCGTCCGAGCGGACCTTGCCGGTGGCGCCGAGCAGCAGCGCGGACGCGTCCACGTCCGGCGCACCGGGCGTGGCGCTCCAGCGCAGCACGGCGCGGACCGCCGCCGCCGGCAGTGCGATGTTGGCGCCCTTGGCCATCACGTGCGTCATAGCCGACCATCCTGCCTGTTCGCCACCCCTTCGGACAACGTGACCGGACCGGTCCGCGCCGCGTCGGACTTTGCCAAGACTTGCGCTTTCCGAGGTTTGCCGCCGTCGTTTCCGGGATGGGGCGTCGACGAGCCCATGATCGTCCAAGTGGACCGGGATGTTCCGGGAGTTCAGTGCCGGGGAACCGGGACCGGCCGGATCCCGTCCGTACGATGGGCGGTCGAAAGGTCTCCGGGGGTTCGGCGGAGGGGCGTCCGGCGGCGGCGTGCCCGGGAACCTTGGCGCCCGGTCGGCCGGTTGACCAGGGTGTCGTCGGCAACGGGCCGGAGGCCGGTCCACTTCCTGGAGGAGAGCACCTTGCGCCATTTCGGCCACCTCGCCGAGGACGTACGCGGCCGGCTCTTCCTGGAACAGCCGCGCCCGTTCAGCGCGCGGAGCGGGCCGGCGGTGCTCGCCACCGCCCTCGGCGGCACCCTCTACAGCCCGGCGACCAGGCCCGCCCTGGCCGCCGACATCCGCAAACTCGCCGGTCGGGGCGTGGTGTCGATGGTGCTCTGCCTGGAGGACGCGATCGCCGACCACGAGGTGGACGCGGGCGAGCGCAACCTGGTCGAGCAGTTGAATGACCTGGTCAAGGATTTCACCGACTGTGCACAGAGCCACCCCCTGCTCTTCATCAGGGTCCGCAGCGCCGCCCAGATCCTCGACCTGGCCGAGCGTCTCGGCCCGGCCGTGGAACTGCTCAGCGGCTTCGTGCTGCCGAAGTTCACCCCGGCGAACGGCGGCGGGTACCTGGCCGCGCTGGCCGCCGCCGAGGCCGCGACCGGGCGGCGGCTGTTCGCCATGCCCGTCCTGGAGTCGCCCGAGCTCGCCCACCTGGAGACCAGGCGGGAGCAGCTTTTCGGCATCGCCGAGCTGCTCGCCGGCCACCGCGAGCGGGTGCTCGCCGTCCGGCTCGGGGTCACCGACCTCTGCTCCGCGTACGGTCTGCGGCGCTCACCCGACCTCACCGCGTACGACGTGGCGCTGGTCGCCTCGGTGATCGGGGACGTGGTCAACGTGCTCGGCCGGGCGGACGGCACCGGGTACACCGTCACCGGACCGGTCTGGGAGTACTTCCCGGTGCAGGAGCGGATGTTCAAGCCGCAGCTGCGCCGGACCCCGTTCGCCGGGGCATCCGTCCCCGCCGCGGCCGGGGAGCTCCGGGCCTCCGGCGAGGAGGTCCGCCGGCGGATCATCGAACACGACCTGGACGGGCTGATCCGGGAGGTCGAACTCGACCGGGCCAACGGCCTGCTCGGCAAGACCTGCATCCACCCCAGCCACGTACCGGCCGTGCACGCCCTCTCCGTCGTCACGCACGAGGAGTACTGCGACGCCCGCGACATCCTCCGGCAGGAGCAGGACGGCGGCGGGGTACTGCGCTCGGCGTACACCAACAAGATGAACGAGGCCCGGCCGCACCGGGCCTGGGCGGAGCGGGTGCTGCTGCGGGCGGAGGTGTTCGGGGTGGCCCGGGAGGACGTGAGCTTCGCCGAACTGCTGTCGGCCTGCCTGTGCGGCTGACGGCGCCCGGACGGACACGACGAACGCACCGACGGACATGACGAACGCACCCGTGAACGCCGGCCACGAACGCATCGGCGAACGCACCGACGAACGCATCAACGGACGCACCGACGAGCGCACCGACGGACGCACCGACGAGCGCACCGACGGACGCATCGACGAACGCACCATCGCACCACCGAAGGCAGGACCAGCAGTGACAGCAACACCGCAGACGTGGACCGGCCGTTGGGTCGCCGACCGGGCCGGGATCGCCCTGACCGGCTCCGAGCGCCTCCCCGAACTCGTCGGCCTGGCGCTGCGCTCGGGGAACCCCAAGCGCGCCCACCTGCTGGTCTCCACCGTGCTCGGCAAGCACGTGCCGCAGCGCCCCTCGGTGGTCCACGGCGCCGGGCTCGAACTCGGCTGCCGGGTCCGCGACCTGCTCGGCACGGAGGCGGCCGGGCGGGCCGTCGTGCTCGGCTACGCGGAGACGGCCACCGGCCTCGGCCACAGCGTCGCCGACGGCCTGGACGCCCCCTACCTGCACTCCACCCGCCGGCCGGTGCCCGGCCTGGACCCGGTCGGCGGCTTCGAGGAGGAGCACTCGCACGCCACCTCGCACCTGCTGCTCCCCGCCGACCCCGGACTCCTCGCCGGGGACGGGCCGCTCGTGCTGGTGGACGACGAGTTCTCGACCGGACGGACGGTGCTCAACACCATCCGCGACCTGCACGCCCGCCACCCGCGCGGGCACTACGTGGTGGTCGCCCTGGTGGACCTGCGCTCCGCGGCCGACCGGCGCCGGCTCGACCGGGCCGCCGCCGAACTCGGCGTCCGGCTGGACCTGGTGGCCACCGCGAGCGGGGGCGTCGAGCTGCCGGAGGACGTCGTGGCGCGGGCCGAGCGGCTGATCGCCGAGGCCGCGCCGACCGGGGCGCCCCCGGTCGGGGAGCCGTCGGTCGGGGAGCCGCCGTCGGCCGGCCTCGCGCCGCTGGACCGGGTCGGGCTGGACTGGCCCGCCGGGCTCCCGGACGGCGGCCGGCACGGCTTCACCGCCCGCGACCGCGCCCGGCTGGACGCCGCACTGCCCCGGCTGGCCGGGCAGCTCGCCGAGGCCCTGCCCGCCGGTGCGCGGCGGGTGCTGGTGCTCGGCTTCGAGGAGCTGATGTACGCGCCGCTGCGCCTGGCCGACGCCCTCGCCGAGCGGCTCGGCGGCGACCGCGTCCGGTTCTCCACCACCACCCGCTCGCCCGTCCTCGCGGTGGACGACCCCGGCTACGCCATCCGCACCCGGCTCGCCTTCCCCGCCCACGACGACCCGCGGGACGGCGGCTCGCCCGAGCGCTACGCGTACAACGTCGCCCCCGGCAGCGACCCGGCGCGGCGCTTCGACGCCGTGGTGCTGGTGGTGGACGACGTCGCCGACACCCCGGCGCTGCACGAGGGCGAGCGTGCGCTGCTCGGCCAGCTGCGGCGGGTGACCGACCGGGTGGTGCTCGCCGTGCTGCCCTCGCACCGGCCGGTGCCCGGGCCGCCGCCATCGCCCGTGTTGCCCGCGCCCCTGTTGCCCGAGCCCGTCCTGCCCGCGCCCCTGTACGGGCCGGCGTTCTCCTCGTACCCCGCCGAGGAGGTGGCCTGGCTGCTCAAGGACCTCTCCGGGGTCGCGCTCGAAGCCCCCACCGAGGAGCGCGAGGAGGCCGTCCAGAACGGCGGCGCGCACTACGCCGAGTCGCTGCCGGTCGAGTACCAGCCCAGCCCCGAGTACCAGGAGCTGTTCCACCACGCGCTGCGCGGCTCCGCCGGCCGGATCGCGCTCGCCGTCGGCACCGTCGCCGAGACGCTGCTGCGCGAGCGCGGCCCCGGGCTGGTGCTGGCCTCGCTGGCCCGGGCCGGCACGCCCGTCGGCATCCTGGTCCGCCGCTGGCTGGCCTTCGCGCACGGCCTGTCGGTGCCGCACTACGCGGTCTCGATCGTGCGCGGCCGCGGCATCGACCCGGTCGCACTGCGGTACCTGGCGGCCCACCACCCGGCGCGGGACGTGGTGTTCGTGGACGGCTGGACGGGCAAGGGCGCGATCACCCGCGAACTGGCCGACGCACTGGCCGGCACCGGCTTCGACCCGGACCTCGCGGTGCTCGCCGACCCGGGCCGCTGCGTGCGGACGTACGGCACCCGGGACGACTTCCTGATCCCGTCCGCCTGCCTCAACTCCACCGTCTCCGGGCTGGTTTCGCGCACCGTGCTGCGGGCCGGGCTGATCGGGCCGGACGACTTCCACGGTGCCAAGCACTACGCGGACCTGGCCGGGAACGACGTCTCGGCGCTCTTCCTGGACGCGGTGGCCGCCCGCTTCGGCGAGGTCCGCGCCGCGGCGGTCGAGGGCGCCGACCGGCTCGCCGCCGACCCGCACCGGGAGCCCGACCGGGCCGGCTGGGCCGCCGTCGAGCGGATCAGCGCCGAGTACGGCATCGACAACGTCAACCTGGTCAAGCCCGGTGTCGGCGAGACCACCCGGGTGCTGCTGCGTCGCGTCCCCTGGCGGATCCTCGCCCGGCGCGGCGCCGGGGCGGACCTCGACCACGTCCGGCTGCTCGCCGCCCAGCGCGGCGTCGAGGTCGAGGAGGTGGACGGCCTGCCGTACACCTGCGTCGGCCTGATCCACCCCCGCTACAGCCGCGGGGCGACCGGGGGAGACGGGCGCGCGGTGGCCGACGGGCGCGCCGTGACCGAGACGACGGGGAGGGAATCCTGATGGGTGTCCTGGTGGCCAGTGACCTCGACCGGACGCTGATCTACTCCGAGCGGGCCATGGCCCTGGCCGGGCCCGACCGGCTGGCGCCGAGGCTGCTCTGCGTCGAGGTGTACCAGGGGCGGCCGCTGTCCTTCATGACCGAGCGGGCCGCCGGGCTGCTCGCCGAACTCGCCGGGGAGGCCTGCTTCGTCCCGGCCACCACCCGCACGCCGGAGCAGTACGGGCGGGTCAACCTGCCCGGCCCGACGCCGGACTGGGTCCCCGCGTACGCGATCTGCGCCAACGGCGGGCAGCTGCTGGTGGACGGCGTGCCGGACGGTGACTGGCGGGCCGAGATCACCGCGCGGATAGCCGCCGGCTCGGCCCCGCTGGAGGAGGTCGTCCGGCGGCTCGCCCTGTGCGCCGACCCGGAGTGGACGCACAAGCGGCGGGTCGCCGACGAGCTGTTCGCCTACCTGGTGGTCGAGCGCGCCGCGCTGCCGGAGGGCTGGCTGGCGGAGCTGACCGGCTGGTGCGCCGAGCGCGGCTGGACGGTCTCCCTGCAGGGCCGCAAGGTGTACGCGGTGCCCGCGCCGCTCACCAAGAGCGCCGCGCTGGCCGAGGTCGTCCGGCGCGCCGGCGCGGACACCGTGCTGGCGGCCGGGGACTCGCTGCTCGACGCGGACCTGCTGCTCGCGGCGGACGCGGGCTGGCGCCCGGGGCACGGCGAACTCGCGGACAGCGGCTGGACGGCCCCCGGCGTCACCGCCCTGACGGAGGTGGGGGTGACGGCGGGGGAGGAGATCGTCCGGCGGTTCCTGGCGGGGGCGTCGGCCCTGCCGGTCGGGGGCTGACCTCCGGGTCCTGGTTCGCTTGCGGGTTCGGTTGCGGGGAGCTAGCCGCAGCAGCCGCCGCCGCAGCAACCGCCCCCGCCCCCGGCGGGGGCCTGCGGGGCGGCGGCCGCGCCGCCCGTGACGGCGACGGTGGACAGCAGCTTCACGGTGTCCTGGTGGCCCTGCGGGCAGACGGCGGGGTCGTTGGCCTGGGCCATCGGGCGGCGGAGCTCGAAGGTGGCGCCGCAGGAGCGGCAGCGGAAGTCGTAGCGAGGCATACCGGCAGGGTACCGAGCGGGGTCCCCGCCGGCTGCCCGCTTCGGGTGCTTCCGGTGCTCTTGGTGCTACCGGTGTGCTCGGTGCTACCGGTGGCCGCCGAGGTCCCCGCGGATCAGCTCGATCACCCGTGCCGCCGTGTCCCGCACCGCCGCGAGCTCGGTCAGGAAGTGCCAGTAGTCGGGGTGTCGCCCGGCCGCCTCCAGCGCGGCCACGGCGCGGTCCAACCGGGCCACCGCCTCGTCCAGCGGGGCGGCGTGCCGCGGGTCCGGCGCGCTGCGCCCGGTCATCGCCAGCCGCTGCGCGTCCCGGATGGCGAAACGGGCGCGCTCGATCTCCCGGTTGGGGTCGTGCTGCACCTCGTTCAGCTGCCGCAGCCGGTCGTTCGCCGCGAGCACCGAGCCGTCGGCGGTCTCCAGCAGCGCGCGGACCGTCCCGATCGCGGCGGTGGCGTCGGCCCAGCGCTGCTCGTCCCGGGCCCGGGCGGCCTCGGCGAGCTTGCGCTCGGCGGCGCGCCTGGCCTCCGCGACCTGGTCCGGCACCCGCTGGAGGTCCTGCCAGCAGGCGGTGCTGAACCGGCGGCGCAGCTCGCTCAGAGCGGGCTCGACCGTCTCGGCCTTGGTCTCCAGCGCCTGGATGCGGGTCCGCAGGCTCGCCACCCGCCGGTCGATCTCCCGCGCCCGCTCGGGCAGTTGTCCGGCGTCGGCGGCGATCGCCTCGGCGCGCTGCTTCACGTCCTCGGCGCGCCGCAGGGTGTCCGCGACCCCGTGCCGGGCCGGGCCCTCGTTCAGCCGGCCGAGCTCGGGCGCCAGTTCGGCGAGCCGGGCCGCCAGGTCGTCCGCCCGCAGGCCGGCGCCGCGCGCCCCGTCCAGCGCGGTGGTGGCCGCGAGCAGCGCGCGCTTGGCCTGCTCGACCGCCGGGGTGACCCGCATCAGCTGCCGCTCGGCGTGCTCGACGGTCGGCTGCAGGCGGCGCAGGAAGTCGTTCAGCTCCGCCCGGGCCGCGCCGAGCTGGCTCTTCACGTCCTCCAGCCGGTGCCTGGCCTGCGCGGCCGTGCCGGCGTCCAGGGTCTCGCTGTCCAGGTTGTGGGCGTCGAGCGCGGCGAGGTAGTTCACGGTGACCTGCTCGACCCGGCCGGAGATCGCCGCCAGGTCGGCCAGCGCGCGCTGCGCCGTCGGACCCTCCTCGGCCGCGCGGACGGTCTCCACCGCGAGCTGCACCTCGCGCTGGGTCTCCTCCAGCTCGTAGAACGCCTCCTGGGCCGCCGCCCGGGCCTCCCGGGCCTGCGCCCGTCCGCCCTCGCCGCCGCCGCGCCGGCCCCACCAGCCGCCGGTTCCGGCCGAGGCCAGCCCGACCGCCGCCAGCGCACCCGCCAGCGCCACCGGCAACACCACCGCGTCGGCCAGCGCCGCCCCCGCCCGACGCCGCCCCCGCCCGCTCCCGCCGGCCACCGTCACTGCGCGCTCCCTGCTCCGACCCGCTGATCCGGCCCCCATTCTCCCCGATCCCCCCGCCGGCCCGTCACCCCCTCCCGCCCCGTCCGCCGCACGGCCCCGCCCTCTCACCGGGCGCCCGTCCCCCACCACCTCCCGGGACCAGGTACCCTAGGCTCTCGTCGTGCGCCCGTCGGGCCACGGCAGGGGGCGCGTAGCTCAGTGGTAGAGCGCTGCTCTTACAAAGCAGATGTCGGCGGTTCGAAACCGTCCGCGCCCACCAGCACC
>NZ_JBHVET010000171.1:0-12710 GCF_042802135.1 Kitasatospora sp. NPDC057512 | reverse complement strand
GCCGTGCCCTGCGCGGCGGTGGCCGGCTGGTTCCTGCCCGACCCCGTGGACGGCAGCGCCACCGCGGCGGCGCTGGGGGCGATGGTCGGTGCCGGGGCCGCGCTCTGGGCGGCGCCCTCGGTGGTCGCCGCCGCCGTGCTGCTGTTCGGCGTGGCCGGTGCGGCCGTGGTGGGGCTGCTGGAGGGGGTGCACGCGGACCTCGCCCAGGGCGCGGCCGCGGTGGCCGTGGTCGGCTACGGGATGCTGCTGATCGCGCCCTGGCTGGCCGGTCAGCTGGCCGCGCTGTGGCCCACGGAGCGCGCGTCGGAGGACGGCGCGGTCCGCGTGATGGTGCACCGGGCGCGGACCCTGCTGCTCTGCTGGACCGCCACGGTCTCCCTGCTGCTGGCCGTCGCGCTGGCCGTGCTGGGCTCGGCGCACGGCGGCTACCCGCCGGCGCTGGCGGGCTGCCTGGCGGTCGCCGCGCTGCTGCGGGCGGGAACCTTCCGGCTGCTGGCCGAGGCGGCCCCCGTGGTGGTGGCCGGCGCGGTCGGCCTGGCCACCACCCTGCTGTTCGCGCCCGAGGCGATGGCGGCTCCCGGCTGGGTCGGCCCGGTGGCGCTCTGCGTGGCCGGGGTGCTGATGGCGGGCACCGGTGTGGCGCTGTCCTTCCGCCGTACGGCGGCCCGCGAGGCCGCGCGGCCGCCGGCGCTGAACGTGCTGGGCACGCTCTGCGGGGTGGCCGCGGTGCCGCTGGCGCTCGGGGTGTTCGGCGTGTTCCAGAACCTCGCCGCGTTCGGACACCACCTGTGAGCCGGACGGCCCGCCACCGCCGGCCCGTCGGTGGGCCGACGCGGCGGGACGGCCTAGCGTCCGCTGAGCTGGTGGACCCTCGGCTGCTCCGGGACGCCGAACCGGAGGGGGGCCGCCACCGCGGCGGGAGCCGTCGGGCCGGGGGCCGTCGGACCGGGGGAGGCCGCCGGGTCGGGGCCGGTCTCGTCGACGTA
Source organism: Kitasatospora sp. NPDC057512 (assembly GCF_042802135.1). Taxonomy (NCBI): domain Bacteria; kingdom Bacillati; phylum Actinomycetota; class Actinomycetes; order Kitasatosporales; family Streptomycetaceae; genus Kitasatospora; species Kitasatospora sp. NPDC057512. The sequence goes on along the minus strand of NZ_JBHVET010000171.1, from coordinate 11,724 downwards.
GCCCAGTTCGATCGCCTTGCGGGTCAGCTCCGCCTTGTTGCCGGCGTTGAGCTTGGCCCGGATCCGCTTCACGTAGGTGTTGACGGTGGCTTCGCTGAGCGCCATCAGCCGGGCGATCTGGCCGTGGGTGTAGCCCTGGGCGATCAGCCGCAGCGTCTCCACCTCGCGCCGGGCCAGGCCCTGGCTCTCGCCGGGGCTGCGCCGGCTGAGCTCGGAGTGGAGGTGGCCGCCCAGGCCGGCCGCGAGGTAGAAGCTGCCGCGGGCGACCGCCTCGACGGCGGACAGGAACTCGGTGTCGTCGGCGTGCTTGGTGACGAAGCCGTAGGCGCCGGCCTTGAGCGCGGTCAGCAGGTCCCTGGGCTCGCCCGACGGCGAGAGGACCAGGACCGCGCTGGTGGCGCTCAGGGCGCCGATCACGTGCAGGACGGAGGTGCCGGAGTAGGGAGTGGGGTCCAGCACCACCACGTCGGGGCGGAGCCCGCTCTCGGCCAGGTCGTGCACCGTGTCCACCGAGGCGATCACTTCCAGCCGGGGGCTGCGGGCCAGGACCTGCTCGATCCCCATGCGTGTCATGCGGTGGTCCTCGACGATGCCTATGGTCGGCATAACCGGCCTTCCCTCTCTCCGTCTCCCGTGCGGTCGCGCCAGCTGAGCCGCGCCGGGAGGTCTGCGTCACGTGCCGTCACTCCGTTCTACGCAGCCGGGGCCTGAGATGTTCGGATCGGTTGCGAGGCGGCGACGGCGCCCGCTCGCGCCCGCTCCGTCGAACCATCAGTGTGCGGAGCGGCACGGGCTGTTCGTCCGGGTGCCCGCACCGGAACATGTCGTATTCGGTCGGGGGGCCGCGCGCCCGCCCGCGCCCGTGGAGGTTGATCATGGCTGAGGCCGAGCAGGACGGTACGGACCGGCGGAACATGGTGGCGGCCTTCGTCAAGGAGGTCCGGGGCGGGGACGGCGGCCCTTCGAAGGTGGTGCCGCGCGCCTGGGCGGTGGGCCTCACCGTGCTCGTCGTCGGTGCGGGCGCGGTCGGCGTCGGCATGCTGGCCAAGGGAGGCAGCCACGGGACCGCGAAGGCGGCCGCCGAGCACCCGGCGGCCACCCCCTCGCCGAGCGCCTCGACCGGCTCCGGCCAGCCGGCGCCCGGCACCCCGGGCAACGCGGCCCCGCCGTTGGCGAACACCGACACGGGCTCCGGCGGCTCGGGCGGGGCGGCCGGCGGCAACCCGCAGGGCCGGCCGGCCCCCGCGCCCGGCGACAGCGCGCCCGGCGACAACGCGCCCGCGCCCTCGGGCAACAACGCGCCCGCCCCGACCGGCGGCGCGCCGCTCGCGCCCCAGAACAACCAGGCGGCCCCGGCTCCGGCGCCTCCCGCCCCGGCGGCCCCGGCCCCGGCGGTCCCGGCACCCAACCTGGCGGCGGCCAAGTCCGCGGCCTACACGGCGGTGGCCGGCTACGGCTGCCCGTCCAACAGCCTGCAGGGCTTCTCCGAGGCCGGCCGGTACTCCAACGGCAGCGCCGGCTGGGTCAGCGTGGGCAGTGCCGGCTGGGCGCAGGACGGCTGCAAGGGCCAGTTCGACGCGATGCCGATGTCGGGCGACGCGAAGGAGGACGACCGGAGCAACTACGCCCTGTGGACCTTCTCCCCGGGCGCGGCGGGCCTGCGCACGGCCACCTGCCAGGTCCAGGTGTACACGCCCAAGGACGGCGACATCACGCACGTCGGCGGGGAGCCGGCGCACTTCGAGGCCTACGGGTCGGCCAGCCTCTCCTCCGCGATGCTGAACGCCTTCGACGTCGACCAGCGGGGCCACCTCGGCGAGTGGAAGGACGTCGGCACCTTCCGGACCACGACCGGGGTGCTGATGATCAAGCTGGACAGCCGGGGCCTCGACTGGCACGGGAAGACGAAGACCAACGCCCACCTGGCGGTCGCCCAGATGCGGGCGACCTGCAATTGAGCCCTGTGGTCTTCGTGGTACCAGGCCCCGAAGGGGTGCGCGCATGAGCAAGACGTGGGTCAAGGTCGCCCAGCGGGGCTGGGGCGTCCAGCGCAGCATCGGCGCGGCGGTGCGCACGGCCGCCGACGGCGGGGTCGTCTCGGTGATGCCGGGCGAGTACGCGGAGAGCGTGCTGCTGGAGCGCGGGGTCAGCCTGGAGGCGGCCGAGGGGCCGGGGACGGTCACGATCGCCCCGGCGCGCGGGCCCGCGCTCACCGTGGCCGGCGGCAGCCCCACCGTGCGGGGGCTGCTGCTGCGCGGCGCCGACCCGCGGGAGCCGGCCGTGCTGATCGGCGGCGGCGCACCCGTACTGGAGCACTGCGAGGTGGTCGGCGGCCGGGTCGAGGTGGCCGGGCGGGCCGCCCCGGTGCTGCGCGACTGCGCCGTCCGCGGGGCGGTCGGCGTCGGCCTGCGCCTGGGCGGGGACAGCCGGGCCGTGGTCGAGGGCTGCGCGGTGGCCGACACCGAGGGCGTCGGGCTGCTGGTCGCCGAGGGCGCCGTCCCCGAGGTGCGGAGCACCAGGATCGGCCCGAGCAGCGCGCAGGGCCTGTACGTCGGCGGCACCGGCGGCGGCTCGTTCGAGGGCTGCGAGGTGACCGGCAGCGGTGGCGCGGCCGTACGGGTGGCCGACGCGGCGGCCCCGGTGCTGCGCGCCTGCCGCCTGCACGGCAACCACGCGGCGGGCCTGCACGTCTCGGCCGACACCCCCGAGCCGCTCGCGGCCGGGTCGGCCGGGCCGGCCGAGGGCGGCACCGTGCTGACCGACTGCGAGATCACGGGCGCCGCCACCGTGGGCGTCCTCGCCGACGAGGACGCCCGGGTGCTGCTGCGGGACTGCCGGATCTCGCGGACCGGCGGGGCCGGCATCGTGGCCGTGGACCGCAGCGGCCTGCGCCTGTACGACACCGTCACCACCGACACCGGCGACACCGGGCTGGCCCTGGGCCAGAGCGCCTCGGCGCGGGTCGAGGGCGGCGGCTTCCTGCGCGCCACCGGCAACGGCGTGTACGTGGCGGGCGAGGCCGAACTGGCGCTGAGCGGCAGCGAGGTGGCGGACGCGGGCTTCAGCTGCCTGCACCTGGGCGAGCGCGGCTCCGCCGACCTGGCCGACTGCCGGCTGCACGGCACGCCGGAGCACGGCATCAGGGTCACCGGCAACTCCCTGCTGAGCGCCGAGGGCACCACCGTCGAGCAGGCCCGGATGGCCGGGGTCTCGGTGGAGGAGCGGGCCGACGCGGTGCTGCGCGGCTGCACCGTACGGGCCACCGGCGTCGGCGTTCGCCTGGACACCCGCCACCGCCCGCTGCTGGAGGACTGCGAGATCGCCGCCACGGCGGGCGCGGGCGTGGAGGTCGGCGAGCGCACCGGCGTGCTGCTGAACCGCACCAGGATCCACGACACCGGCGGCTCCGGCCTGCTCGCCGCCGAGCGGAGCACCCCCGTGCTGGACGGCTGCGAGATCACCGGCACGGCGGGCAGCGGCATCGTGGTGCGGGCGGGCGCCGACCCGCGGGTGCGGGCCGGCACGATCGCGCGCACCGCCAAGAACGGCCTGTACCTGGACGAGGGCGCGCACGGCCTGCTGGAGGACTGCGCGCTGTCCGAGACCGGCTACCCGGCCCTGTACGTCGGCGCGGGCGCCGATCCGGTGCTGCGCCGCTGCCTCGTCCACGACACCGCCGAGGACGTCGCGCTGGCCGAGCGGGCCGCCGCCGTGTTCGAGGACTGCCGGACGGAGCGGGTCGAGGAGGCCACCCTGCCCGCCGTCGGCGAGCCGGTCGCCCCGGGCACCCCGGCCGGGATCGCCCGGCCCTGGTCGCTGCCGGGCGCGCCGACCGGGTCCGGCGGGACGGGCGAGGCGGGCGAGCCGGACGGGACGGTGGAGCGGGAGAGTGCCGAGGTCGAACTGGCGGCCCTGCTCGCCGAGTTGCACCGGCTGGTCGGCCTGGAGCGGGTCAAGCGCGACGTCGAGACCATGGTCAAGCTGATGCAGCTGGTCCGGCGCCGCAAGGAGCTGGGCCTGCCGCCGCCGCCCACCAGCCGCCACGTGGTCTTCGCGGGCAACCCGGGCACCGGCAAGACCACCGTGGCCCGGCTGTACGGGCGGATCCTGCACGCGCTGGGCATGCTCTCCAGCGGCCACCTGGTCGAGGCGGACCGCGGCGACCTGGTCGGCGAGTACGTCGGGCACACCGCGCCCAAGACCACGGCGGTGTTCCGCCGGGCGCTGGGCGGGGTGCTCTTCATCGACGAGGCCTACGCGCTGGTGCCGCACGGCCAGGGCGGCGACTTCGGCCAGGAGGCCATCTCGACGCTGGTCAAGCTGATGGAGGACCACCGCGACGAGGTCGTGGTGATCGTCGCCGGCTACCCCGGGGACATGCAGCGCTTCATCGACGCCAACCCGGGCCTGGCCTCCCGGTTCACCCGCACGCTGACCTTCGACGACTACCTCGGCCCGGAGCTGGTCGACATCGTCGTCCACCAGGCCGAGCAGCACCGCTACGACCTGCCGGAGCCGACCCTGGCCGCGCTGGCCGGGTACTTCACGGAGCTGCCGCGCGACGAGGGCTTCGGCAACGGCCGCACCGCCCGTCAGGTCTTCCAGTGGATCACGGAGCGGCACGCCCAGCGGATCGCCGACCTCGACGCCCCGACGGCCGAGGACCTGACCACCGTCCTGCCGGAGGACCTGCCGGAGCTGAGCACGGCGGTCTGAGGAACGGTGCCCCGGGGCGTCCGGCCCCGGGGCGCGGTGCCGACGACCGGTCAGGCCTTCGGCCTCGGGGCGACCTCCGGGAGGATGGACCCGTGGTCGGCGGACGCGTAGGCCTGCCCCGCCAGGTCCAGCCGGGCCAGGTAGACGCCGTAGATCTCGACGGCGTCGGCCACCTGGCGCAGCGCCGTCTGGAGTTCCGGGTTGATGATCGGCGCGAACTTCTGGGCGGCCTTCTGGACGCCCTTGTCCGGGATGGGCCCCGTCCGCGGGATCGGGCCCATCCCGCCGGCCATTCCCGAGTTGTCGTACCAGGTCCCGACGGGGGCGAACTGCTGGCCCCAGAAGGTGCCGCTGGCGACCACGGCGTCCACCTTGGCCTTGAGGGCGTTGTAGGCGTCCACCACCCCGGAGGTGGTGGACGCCCCGCTGACGATGACGGAGTAGACGGTCGACAGGTCCACCGAGAAGGACGCGTGGCCGGCCGGGGGAGGGGCGGCCGGGCCCGGGCCGGTCCCGACCGGGGGAGGCGCGGGCTTCGTGAAGCCCTCGTTGAAGCCCGGGACGTAGCCGTTCTCCCAGAGCATCTTCAGGGTCGGGTCGGCCGCGCCCCCGCCCGGCTTGGGGTCGGAGCCGCCGCCGTCCTCGGGCGACGGGACGTAGATCGGGGAGTTGATCGGGGCGACCACGCGGACCTCCGGAGCAGGGAGCGGGCAGTGAACACGGCCATCCTCGCCCACCGGCCGCCCGGGTGGGAGGTCCCCGTTCGGGGACGCCGGGGGGACAGAAAGCGGGTCTGTCCGGCCCGTCCGGCCGCTGCCTAGACTCCGCAGGGCCGACGTGCGTACGTGGACCAGCCGTACGCGGATCGGGCCGGGCCGGACCGGTGCGGACCGGCCGAACGACGAGCCCCCGGGGAGCGCCTGCCGTGGCCTACACCTTGCAGGATTTCAGGGTCGACCTGCAGCAACTGCTCGACGCGTCCGGCACGCTGGGCAGCGAGAGCGAGAACATCAAGGGGGAGATCGCCGCGATCGCGACGGCCCTGGCACCCCTGGAGACCGGCTGGATCGGCCCGGCCGGCACCTCCTTCGCCGCCATCACCAAGGTCTACAAGGACGACATGGTCGACCTGCAGAACCTGCTCGAAGAGATGACCAGGCGGATGCGGTCGGCCTACCGGATGTACCACGACATGGAACTGGCCAACTTCAACAACGTGCGCGCCTGATGAGCGTCGACCCCAACCCCGGCACCCCCGCCCCGGTCACGCCCGACTACGACACGGTCAAGCTCACCATCCCGCTCCACGAGATGGCGGCCGCCAAGACCACCGTCGAGGCCTCCCTGAACAGCATCCTGGACAGCCTGGTCACGATCGAGGAGACCCTCGCCGAACTCAAGCTGGGCTGGGCGGGAAAGACCGCGGACCAGGCCAAAGAGATCTTCGACCAGTGGAACGCCTGCATGCGGGAACTGGTCGGGACCAAGACCAAGGACAAGCCCGACGGCGCGGAAGGGGTCTTCGAGCGGCTGATGATCGCCGTGGGCAGCGCGGCCGCCAACTACGACCACGCCGAGGACTTCATCGTCACCAAGCTCTTCGGGCCGCTCACCACCGCCATCGGCGCCCCCCCGACCGGCACCGGCGACCCGAGCGCCTACAACCCGGCGCCGCAGAACCCCGTCAACGACAAGAGCAACACCGTGGTCGCCGAGATCTTCTGACCCCGCCCGACCCCCGCCCCGGCCCCGGCGCGCCCCCGCGCCAGGGCCCGCCGCACCACCGCCGCAGTCGAGCACCGAGAGGCACAACCAGGTGAGCAGGATCCCCTTCCACCGGCCCACCCGCGCCCTGCCGCCGGCCCTGCCCGACCAGCGCGTGGTGCTGCCCGCCCCACCGCAGACCCCGCAGGGCGCCAACTCCTCGGCCAGCACCTGGCTCTCCCTGCTGCTGCCGCTGATGAGCAGCATCAGCATGGCCGCCTACATGGTGATGTACCGCAACCCGCTGCTGATCGCGCTGGGCGTGGGCTTCGTGCTGATCTCGATCGCCGCCACCCTCGCCGTCCGCCACCAGATGCGCAGCGCGACCCGGCAGACCAAGAACCGCCAGCGCGAGCGCTACCTGCGCTACCTGACCGAGGTCAAGCAGACGGCCCGTCAGGTGGCCGACAGCCAGCGGCTGGCGGCCGGCTGGCTGCACCCCTCGCCGGAGCGGCTCTGGGCGCTCGCGGAGCGCCGCCGCCGGGTCTGGGAACGGCGCGCCACCGACAAAGACTTCCTACTGGTGCGCCTGGGCCAGGGGCAGGGACCGCTGGCCACCCCGATCCAGCTCGGCACCCGCAACGACCCGCTCGCGGAGTACGACGAGCAGACCCACGCCGCCGCGCAGCGGGTGGTCGACCAGGCCGGTACGGTCGGCCGCCAGCCCGCCCTCGTCGACCTGGTCAAGACCGGCGTGCTCAGCCTGCTCGGCCCCGCCGACCGGACCCGGGCGCTGGCCCGCTCGCTGCTCTGCCAGCTCGCGGTGCTGCACGCCCCCGACGACGTCACCGTCGTGGTCTGCACCGGCGGCGATCCCGACTGGGAGTGGGCCAAGTGGCTCCCGCACACCCACGAGGCGGGCGCTCCGAGCCCGGCCGGCGTGGTCCCGCTGGTCGCCGCCGAGTTCGAGGCGCTCGCCGACGCCGTGGAGGCTGCGATCGCCCGCGCCCAGGCCGAGCGGACCACCCGCCGGCCCGTCCTGGCGGGCGCCCCCGCCCCGGTGATGCGACGGCTCGTCGTCCTGCTCGACCCCTACGACCCGGCCGCCGCCTGGGCCCGCGGCCCGGTGGCCACCTCCCTGCTGGAGTCGGCCGGGCCCGACCTGGGCATCACCGTGGTCTGCCTGGTCGGCGCCGAGCGCGACGAGCCCACCCGCACCGAGGTGCGCGCCCGGGTCGGCGAGGACGGCTCGCTCGTCCTGGAGGGCCGCAACACCGAGCTGTACAGCCGGGTCGAGGGGGCCGTCGCGGACGCCCCCGCCGCGGAGCTCTGCGAGCTCACCGCGCGGGCCCTGGCCCCGCTGAGCCTGTCCGAGGAGCCCGAGCAGCTGCTGGCCCGCACCATCACCCTGCCCGAGATGCTCGGCACCCCCGACGTGGCCGCCTTCGACCCGTCCGTCAGCTGGATCCCGGCCGGCGACGAGCGACTGCTGCGCCTGCCGGTCGGCCTGTCCGGCGAGGGCGACCCGGTGCTGCTCGACCTCAAGGAGTCCGCCCAGGGCGGCATGGGCCCGCACGGCCTGATCGTCGGGGCCACCGGCTCCGGCAAGAGCGAACTGCTGCGCACCATGGTCACCGGGCTGGCGATGACCCACTCCCCGGAACTGCTCAGCCTGGTCCTGGTCGACTTCAAGGGCGGCGCCACCTTCGCCGGCGTCACCGGACTGCCGCACGTGGCCGGCCTGATCACCAACCTCGCCGACGACCTCTCCCTGGTGGACCGGGTCCGCGCCGCCCTGCAGGGCGAACAGCAGCGCCGGCAGCGGCTGCTGCGCGCGGCCGGGAACGTCGACTCGCTGCGCGAGTACCAGCTGCGCCAGGCGGCCGGGCAGTGCGACGTGGACGGCAAGCCGCTGGAGCCGCTGCCCTACCTGCTGATCGTGGTCGACGAGTTCGGCGAACTGCTCTCCCAGCGCTCCGACTTCATCGACCTGTTCGTCCAGATCGGCCGGGTCGGCCGAAGCCTGGGCATGCACCTGCTGCTGGCCACCCAGCGGCTGGAGGAGGGCCGGCTGCGCGGCCTGGAGTCGCACCTGTCGTACCGCGTCTGCCTGCGCACCTTCAGCGCCGCCGAGAGCCGCGCGGTGATCGGCACCCCCGACGCCTACCAGCTGCCCCCGATCCCCGGCTCCGCCTACCTCAAGGTGGACGAGTCGGTCTACCAGCGCTTCCGGGTCGCCCACATCTCCGGCCCGTACCAGGAGCCCGGCGCGGGCGAGGACGGCGCCGCGACCGGCCTCCCGGTCGTGCCCTTCGACCTGCGCACCGCGCCGCAGGAGGAGCCCGAGGAGCCCGCCGAGTCCCAGCCGCCGGCCCTGCCCTCCGGGCCCACCGAGATGGAGGTGGCGGTCGACCGGGTCTGCCGGTTCGGGCAGTCCGTGCACCAGGTCTGGCTCGCCCCGCTGCCCGCCGCGATCCCGCTGGACAGCGTGATCGGCCCGGTCTCCGAGCAGCCGGGGCGCGGCCACCAGGCCGGCCTGTGGCCCGGCACCGGCCGGCTCGCCTTCCCCGTCGGCGTGCTCGACCTGCCGCTCCAGCAGCAGCAGCTGCCGCTCCAGTTCGACTTCGAACGCGTCCACGGCAACCTCGCCCTGGTGGGCGCGCCGCAGACCGGCAAGAGCACCCTGCTGCGCACCACGGTGCTGTCCGCGATGCTCACCCACACCCCCGACGAGGTGCAGTTCTACGGACTGGACTACGGCGGCGGCAGCCTCGGCCCGCTGGAGGCGGCCCCGCACGTGGGCGCCGTGGCCGGGCGCCGCGACGAGCAGCGGGCCCGCCGGGTGCTGGCCGAGCTCGGCCTCCTGGTCGCCGCCCGCGAGCAGCTCTTCGGGGAGCTGGGCATCGACTCGGTGGCGGCCTTCCGGGCCCTGCGCAAGGCCGACGGGCTGCCGGCCGGGACCCGTACGGCCGACGTCTTCCTGCTGCTGGACAACTGGGGCGCGATCCGCACCGAACTGGAGGGCGCCGAGGCCTCGGTGCTCGACATCGCCTCCCGCGGCCTGGGCGTGGGCGTGCACGTGATCCTCGCCGCCAACCGCTGGGCCGACATCCGGCCGAACCTGCGCGACAGCTTCTCCGGGCGCCTGGAGCTGCGGCTGAACGAGCCCACCGAGTCGGAGGTCAGCCGCCAGGCGAGCCGGCAGGTCCCCAACATCCAGGGCCGCGGCATCGTGTCGCCCGGCGTGCTGTACCAGGCCGTGCTGCCCCGGCTGGACGGCCGCGAGGGCACCGCCGGCTTGGCCGAGGCCCAGGAGGACGCGATCGCCAAGATCGCCGCCTCCTGGCCGGGCGCCGGCGCCCCGCCGGTGCTGATGCTGCCCGACCGGGTGCTCATCGAGGACCTCGACCCCGCGCGGACGGCCGCGTTCGCGGCGGACGAGGTGCCGATCGGCGTCGGCGAACGCGACCTGGCGCCGGTCGGCCTGGCGATGGGGCCGGGCGACCCGCACTTCCTGGTGTTCGGCGACGCCGGCAGCGGCAAGTCCGCCTTCCTGCGCACCTGGATGGCCGCCACGGCCGCCCGGAGCACCGCCTGGGAGTCCCGGTTCATGGTGATCGACTACCGGCGCAGCCTGCTGGACGCGGTGCCCGAGGACTACATCGGCGCCTACGCGGGCGACGCGGTCGCCGCCGAGGCCTACGTCGAGCAACTCGTCACCAAGCTGGCCGAGCGGATGCCGCCGCCCGGCATCACGGCCGCCCAGCTCCGCGCCCGGGACTGGTGGGACGGTCCCGAGCTGTACGTGGTGGTGGACGACTACGACCTCGTCGCGGTCGGCCACCAGTCCCCGCTGGCCAGGCTCGCCGACTACGTCACCCAGGCCCGTGAGATCGGCCTGCACGTGGTGCTGGCCCGCCGGGTGGCCGGTGTCGGACGCCCGATGATGTCCGACCCGCTGCTCTCCCGGCTCAAGGACCTCGGCACCGGCGGCCTGATCCTCTCCGGCGACCCGCGCGAGGGCGTCCTGCTGGGCGACCAGCGCGCGGCCCAGCGCCCCCCGGGCCGCGGCGTCCTGGTCCGGCGCTCCGGCCCGGCCAGGCTGCTCCAGGTCGCGCTCCGCGAGGAGGAGCCGGCCTGAGAGCCGCGCTCCTCCCGCCGGGCCGGGGGGCGGCCCCGCCCCCCCCCCCCTGGTCGGTGTAGTGGGTGTGGTGTTGTCGGGGCCGGGCGCCCTGGGGTGGGTGTTTCGTGAAGTCCCGTTGGTGCCGGGGTTGTTGCTGTTGTTCGGGGGGGGGGGGGGCTTTGAGCGGGGGGTGGAGTTCCGTTTGTGGTGGTGTGGGGCCGGTTCTTGTGCTGTCGTGCTTCGGCTGGCCGTCCTGGACGTTTCTGCCGGCTTTATCGGTCTGACCGCACTGGTGGCTTCTGCCGGTCCCGGCATGTTGGCCATTCCGGTTGCTTCTGCCGGTCGCGTCGTTGGCGGTGCACGGGTTTCATCGGTTCGGGCTGTGCTGGTCTTCCGGTTCTGCCGGCCGGCGCTCTGTTGATCTGATGGTCCTGGCGTTGCCGGCCGTTCCTGCCGGCCCGTGCCGACTGTTCCGGTCGGTCCCGTGACTGCGGGCCTTGCCGGTCGGTCTTGTCGTCGGTGCTGGTCCCGGGGTGCTGGTCTTGCGGGTGTCACGGGCTGTTTTCTGCCGGTCCCGTCGGCGGGGCGGAGCGGTCTTCTCGGTCTTGCCGTGCCGGCTGTGCCGGGTGTGCCGGGTGTTCCTGCCGGCTGCTGCTGCCGGGCCCGTCGTTGCGAGCGCATCGGTTTCGGTGGTTCCGGTCGTGCTGGTTTTCCGGTTCTGCCGGGCTGGTGTCCTGTTGGTCTGGTCGCCCTGGTCCTGCGGGCGCCACCGGTTGTTCCTGCCGGTTTCTTCGGCGGGGCGGAGCGGTCTTCTCGGTCTTGCCGTGTCGGCTGTGCCGGGTGTTCCTTCCGGTTCTTCCGGTGCTGCCGCGCGGGTGCCGTTGCGGTCTCGCGGCGTTGGCTTCGTCGGTCCTGGCGGTGCTGGCTTTGCCGGTGTCTGCCGGTGCCGTGGAGCCCGTGCCGTGTGCCGTGTGCCGTGTGTTGTTGTGGGGTGGGTGGCCGGTCCGTGGTGTGGTCCGGCCTGTCCCTTGTCCCCTTGTCCTCTTGCCTGTTGTCCCTTGCCCGTTGTTCTTGTCCCCGGTCCCTTCGTCCCTGTCCCGTGACCCTGTCCCGTGTCCGTGTCTGCGTGTCCTCGTGGCTGTTCGGGTGGGTGGCCGTGGGTGCGGGGGTGTTCGGGCGGG
>NZ_JBHVET010000170.1:0-12715 GCF_042802135.1 Kitasatospora sp. NPDC057512 | reverse complement strand
ACCGGTCACTCCGATCCGGTCATCCCGGGTCGATCACTCCAGGTCGGTCACTCCGGGTCGGTCACTCCGGGTCGATCTTCGGGTACTCCCGGGCCGGGTCCACCCGGGGACGGGCGGCGCCCTTCTCGGTGTCCACCGGCCGCGGGCCGGAGGCCGGGTCCAGTGGCACCTGGGTGGCCGCCGGGGCGGCCTGCGGAATGGTGGGCGCCGCGACCGCGCCGCCGTTCATCCCGCCGTTGCCGGTCAGACCGGTGAAGGCGCCGCCGAGGCCCTTGAGCGCGTCGCCGACCTCGCTGGGGATGATCCAGAGCTTGTTGGAGTCGCCCTTGGCCAGCTCGGGCAGGGTCTGGAGGTACTGGTAGGCGAGCAGCTTCTGGTCGGCGTCGCCGTCGTGGATGGCCTCGAAGACCGTCCGGATCGCGGCCGCCTCACCGTCCGCGCGCAGGACCGCGGCCTGCGCCTCACCCTCGGCGCGGAGCACGTCGGCCTGCTTCTCACCCTCGGCCTTGAGGATCTGGGCCTGGCGCTGGCCTTCGGCGGTGAGGATCGCGGCGCGCTTGTCACGGTCGGCGCGCATCTGCTTCTCCATCGAGTCCTGGATGGAGGTCGGCGGCTCGATCGCCTTCAGCTCGACGCGGTTGACCCGGATGCCCCACTTGCCGGTGGCCTCGTCCAGGACGCCGCGCAGACCGGCGTTGATGACCTCGCGCGAGGTCAGGGTGGACTCCAGGTCCATCGAGCCGATGATGTTGCGCAGCGTGGTGACGGTCAACTGCTCGATCGCCTGGATGTAGCTGGCGACCTCGTACGTCGCGGCCCGGGGGTCGGTCACCTGGTAGTAGATGACGGTGTCGATGTTGACGACCAGGTTGTCCTGGGTGATCACCGGCTGCGGCGGGAACGGCACGACCTGCTCGCGCAGGTCGATCCGGTTGCGGACGCGGTCGATGAACGGGACGACGATGTTCAGCCCAGCGTTGAGCGTCCGGGTGTAGCGGCCGAAGCGCTCCACGATCGCGGCGCTGGCCTGCGGGATGACCTGGATCGTCTTGATCAGCGCGATGAAGGCCACCACGACCAGGACGACCAAAACGATAAGGACGGGTTCCACGGACTCTCCCCTAGACGACCAGGGCGGTCGCGCCCTGGATTTCGACGACGTCGACCTGCTGTCCAGGCTGGTACACCTGGCCCGGGTGGAGCGCGCGGGCCGACCAGATCTCGCCGTTCAGCTTGATCCTCCCGCCCTCCCCGTCGACGGTTTCCGCGACGACCGCGGTGGCGCCCTGGAGCGCCTCGATGCCCATCTTCACCTGCGGCCCGCTGCGGAGCTGCCGATAGGCGATCGGGCGGACGAAGACCACCAGGGCGACCGAGACGGCGACGAAGGTCACGGTCTCGAGGACCACTCCCCCGCCCAGCGCGGCCACGCCGGAGGCGGCCAGCGCCCCGACCGCGAACATGGCGAACTCCGGCATCGCGGTGAGCACCAGCGGTATGCCGAGCCCTGCGGCGGCCAGGAGCCACCAGATCCAGCTGTCCACATGTCCATCCTAGGGAGCGAAGGCCTTCGAGGCGGACAGTTCCCGCAGGTCGAGGGGCGGAAACCGGTCGCGCGTGCGACCGGTTCCCGACGGCCGTCCGGATGAACGACAGGAACGGGCGGACGGGGCCTCAGCCCAGCGGCAGACCCTGCGCCGACCAGCGGTCTCCGTGCCGCTCCAGGGTCAGCGGCAGGCCGAAGCACTTGGAGAGGTTGCGGGCGGTCAGCTCGGTGTCGATCGGGCCGGCCGTGAGCACCTTCCCCTGACGGATCATCAGGACGTGGGTGAAGCCCGGCGCGATCTCCTCGACGTGGTGGGTGACCATCGCCATCGCCGGGGCGAACTCGTCCTGGGCGAGCGCGCCGAGCCGGCGGACCAGGTCCTCGCGGCCGCCGAGGTCCAGCCCGGCGGCGGGCTCGTCGAGCAGCAGCAGCTCGGGGTCGGTCATCAGGGCGCGGGCAATCAGGGTGCGCTTGCGCTCGCCCTCGGAGAGGGTGCCGAACTTGCGGTCGGTGAGGTTGGCCATGCCGAGGCGGTCGAGCAGCGCCAGGGCGCGGGACTCGTCCGACTGCTCGTAGGTCTCCTGCCAGGTGACCGTCATGCCGTACGCGGCGGTGAGGACGGTCTGCAGCACGGTCTGCTCGGCCGGCAGCTTGTCGAACATGGCGGCGCCGGCCAGGCCGATCCGGGAGCGCAGCTCGAAGACGTCGATCTCGCCGAGCTTCTCGCCCAGCACCGTGACCTTGCCCGAGGTCGGGAACAGGTACGAGGAGGCGATCTGCAACAGCGTGGTCTTGCCGGCGCCGTTCGGTCCCAGGATGACCCAGCGCTCGCCCTCGGAGATGGACCACGAGACCTGGTCGACCAGCGCGCGCCCCTCCCGGACCACGGATACGTCAACCAGCTCCAGCACGTCGCTCATGCCTATGCCTTCCCCAAAAAACAAGATTCTCGGCCGTCGGTGCGGGCGGCGAGCCTACTCCGGCAGCCGGTGGGCACGGGGTGGGTGCGCCGCACACGCATGGGCAAACCTACGCCACGCGGATGACCGGCGATTCCGTAGGCTGGCCGGATGCTCGTGACTCCAGCCGACAATCCGTACGAAGAGCCCCGTTCGGGGCGGCTCACCGCGTGGGGCAACGCCCAGCTGGCGGGCCTGGTGCCGCCGGACGACGCCGCCGCGGCCGTCCTGGGCGCGGACGAGCGCCACCGGGTCACCGGGCTGCCCGGCGACGGGCCCGGCGAGCAGCACGGGCTGACCTGGGCGCTGGGACGGCTGCGGGTGCTCGGTGTGAAGGGCCTGCGCCTCGCGCTGCCCTCGGCCGGGCACCCGCTCGGACTGACCGGCCCGAAGGCCTTCAACGAGCAGGCCATGCGGGCGGGCGAGGCCGTGCTGGCCGTCGGCGCACCGCTCGGGCTGGTGCCGGAGGTGGAGGTGTACGGGCCGGCCGGCGACCGCTCGGCCACCGTGCTGTGGCGCTGTTATGAGGTCAACGACACACCTCCGGCCGACGTCCCGTCGCTCCACGAGGCCGAGCGGGAGCTGGCGGAGGGGCTGCGGGAGGCGACCGTCCTGCTCACCCGCCTCGACGTGGCCGGTGCCGGGCCCGAGGCCCTGCGCGCCCTCGACGCCTACCGCCGGCGCGGCCACAGCGAGCCGCTGGCCCCCGGCTACCCGCCCCGGGCCGTCCGCGTCCTGGAGTCGGCCCGTCAGGTGTCCGCCCTGCTCGCCATCGCCTCCGGCGGGCACGGCGCCGCCGTCAGCGCCTCGGAGATGGCGGCCCGGCAGTCCGTCCTGGCCCCGCTGCGGCGGACCGCCCGGCGCGCCCAGGTGGCCGCCTACAACGCCCTCGTCGACGAGCGGGACGACCGCTGAGCGGAGGGGCACCCCCGGCGCGCTACTGCTCGCGGGTCTCGCCGTGGCGGACGGCCCAGAGTGCCGCCTGGGTGCGGTCGGCCAGGTCCAGCTTCATGAGGATGTTGGACACGTGGGTCTTCACGGTCTTCTCCGACAGGTGGAGGCTGCGGGCGATCTCCCGGTTGGAACGGCCGTCGGCGATGTGGCCGAGCACCTCGCGCTCGCGCTCGGTCAGCGTGCCGCCGCGGCCCTGGGGGGCGCGCGGGCTGTCGTCGGAGAGCAGGGCGGCGGCCAGTTCGGGCTGGAGCAGGACGTGGCCGGCGTGCACCGAGCGGATCGCGCCGGCCAGCGCCTCCGGGTCCACGTCCTTGTAGACGTACCCGGCGGCGCCGGCCCGCAGCGCGGGGACCATGGTGCGGTGCTCGGTGAAGCTGGTGACGATCAGGATCCGGGCCCGGCTGCCCTCCCCCTTGAGCGTGCGCAGCGCCTCGATGCCGTCGACGCCGGGCATCTTGAGGTCCATCAGGACGACGTCGGGGTCGAGTTCACGGGCCCGCTCGACGCCCTCCGCCCCGTCGGCGGCCTCCCCGACCACCTCGATGTCGTCCTGGACCTCCAGGAAGGTGCGCAGCCCGCGCCGGACGACCTGGTGGTCGTCGACCAGCAGGACGCGGATCGACGGTGTGCTCTCAGGCACCGGGGACCTCCATCTCGACGAGCGTCCCCCGACCGGGGGCCGACTCCAGGGTGAGCGTGCCGCCGACGGCGGCCGCGCGGTCGCGCATCGAGGCCAGGCCGAGGTGGCGGCCGGCCCGGCGGACGGACTCCGGGTCGAAGCCGCGCCCGTCGTCGTGCACGCGCAGCACGGCGCCGCGCGCGGGTGTCCCGGCCAGGGTGACGGTGACCCGGCGGGCGCCGGAGTGGCGCAGCGCGTTGTGCAGGGCCTCCTGGGCGACCCTCAGCAGCGCGGCCTCCTGGGCCGGCGGCAGCGCCCGGACGCCGTCGGCGGCGAAGGCGACGTCGGCGGTGTGCGCCCGGTCGAGGACCTGCACCTGGGAGGCGAGGGTGGCGCTGAGCCCGTCCTCCTCCAGGGCGGCGGGGCGCAGTTCCACGACGACGGCGCGCAGTTCGTCGGCGGCCTCGGCGGCCAGCCGGGCGACCTCGGCGAGTTCGGCGCGGGCCCGGGCCGGGTCGCGGTCGACGAGCTTGGCGGCCGCCTTGGCCGTGAGCCGGAGCGAGAAGAGCTTCTGCGAGACGGCGTCGTGCAGATCGTGGGCGATCCGGGCCCGCTCGCCGGCCAGTGTGAGCTCGCGGCTGCGCTCGTACAGCCGGGCGTTGGACAGGGCGAGGGCGGCGTGCGCGGCGAGGATCCGCAGCAGTTCCTCGTCGTGGTCGGTGAACTGGCCGCCGCCGCGCTTGTTGGCGAGGAAGATGACGCCCATCACCTGCGGCTCGTCCTCGGCCGCGTCGGTGTCCAGGATCGGCATGCCGAGGAAGGCGTCCATGTCGGGGTGGGCCTCGGGCCACCCCTCGAAGGCGGGTGCCTTGCGGACGTCGACCAGCCGGGTGGGGCCGGTCTCGTGCAGCATCGCGGCGAGCACGCCGTGCTGCCGGGGCAGCGGGCCGATCGCCCGCCACTGCTCGTCGGTGACGCCGTCGACGACGAACTGGGCGAAGCCCCCGTGGTCGTCGGGCACGCCGAGGGCCGCGTACTCGGCGCCGAGCAGGTCGCGGGCGGAGGCGGTGATGCGGCGCAGCACCTCGCGGACCTCCAGGTGCCGGCTCATGGCGAGCAGCGCCTGGCTGACGGCCTCGATCCCGGACAGGCACGGTTCGCAGGCGGGCAGCGGGCCGTGGTGGGCCCGGTGGTCTCCGGTGGTGCTGGGCATACGGCCAAACTACCGCCGCCGTGACGGCCGCCGCGTCCGTCCCCGGCCGCCCCGGACCCGGGTCCGGGGACCTAGGTCCCGCGCCCCGGGAGGGCCCGCCCGGAACGCGGAGGGGCGGCCCTCCCTGGTGGGAGGACCGCCCGTCGGACTGCCGTCGGAGACTCGGGGAAGGGGTCAGCCCTTCTGCATGACCTCGGGCTCGTGCCGGCGCTGGAGCCGGGTGACGAGGACGCCGATGACGATCGAGATGGCGATCAGCACGCCCGCGTCGATCGCCCACTGGGCGACGCTGTGCTTCCAGAGCGGGTCGTAGTTGGGGTTCTGGAAGTCCTTGTTCCAGGGGCCCATGAGGGTGGACAGGTCCAGCGTGGTGGACACGATGCCGGTGCCCCAGCGGGCCGGCATCAGCCAGGCGACCTGCTCCAGGCCGGGCTTGCTGAAGATCTGGAAGAGGCAGCCGGTGAAGACGACCTGGACGATGGCGAACATGACCAGCAGCGGCATGGTCTTCTCGGCGGTCTTCACCAGCGCGGAGATCATCAGGCCGAACATCATCGCGGCGAAGCTGAGCAGGATCATGCCGACGGTCATCTCGACGATCGGCAGGTTCTTGACGAGCAGGCCGTGCTCGGGGAGCTTGCGCGGCAGGAAGCCGACGGCGGAGATGATCGCGCCCTGGATCACGCTGAAGAAGCCCAGCACGATGATCTTGGACATCATGTACGCCGAGCGGGAGAGCCCGGTGGCCCGTTCCCGTTCGTAGATCGCCCGTTCCTTGATCAGTTCGCGGACCGAGTTGGCCGCTCCGGAGAAGCAGGCGCCGATCGCCAGGATCAGCAGGATCGTCGCGGCCCCGTTGTTGAGGTGGAGCTGGGTGTTCGGGTTGGGCGCGAGCCCCGGTTCGTTGGGGATCAGCACGCTGACCGCGCCGATCACCGCGGGCAGCAGCACCGACAGCGCCAGGAAGCCGCGGTCCGAGGCGAGCACCGACATGTAGCGGCGCATCAGGGTCCACAGCTGCGAGCCCCAGCTCTGCGGCTTGGGCGGCTTGACGGCCTCCTGGGCGACCTGGACGTGCTGCACCTCGCCCGCCTCGACGGTCGGGGCGGAGTACTGCTGGTAGTGCACCGAACCGCGGTAGCGGCCGGCCCAGTCGTGGTCCGGGTAGTTCTCGAAGGCCTGGAAGACGTCCGCCCAGGTCTCGTACCCGAAGAAGTGCAGCGCCTCGTCCGGCGGGCCGAAGTAGGCCACCGATCCGCCCGGTGCCATCACCAGCAGCCGGTCGCAGAGCGCCAGTTCGGCCACCGAGTGGGTGACGACCAGGATCGTGCGGCCGTCGTCTGCCAGACCGCGCAGCATCTGCATGACCTCGCGGTCCATGCCCGGGTCGAGGCCCGAGGTGGGCTCGTCCAGGAAGATCAGCGAGGGCTTGGTGAGCAGCTCCAGGGCGACCGAGACGCGCTTCTGCTGGCCGCCGGAGAGCGCGGTGATCTTGTTGTCGGCGCGCTTGTCGAGGCGCAGCTCGTACAGCACCTCGTCGATCCGGGCCTCGCGCTCCTTCGCCTCGGTGTCCCCGGGGAAGCGCAGCCGGGCCGCGTACTTGAGGCCCTTCCGGACGGTGAGCTCGCGGTGCAGGATCTCGGACTGCGGCACCAGGCCGATGCGCGAGCGGAGTTCGGCGAACTGCTTGTAGAGGTTGCGGCCGTCGTACAGCACCTCGCCGCGGTCGGCCGGGCGGTAGCCGGTGAGGGCGCGCAGCAGCGTGGACTTGCCGGAGCCGGACGGGCCGATGACCGCGACCAGGGACTTCTCCGGGACGCCGAAGCTGACGTCGTCGAGCAGGACCTTCTTGCCGCCCTTGTGGTCGACCTCGACGGTCAGGTGGCGGGCGGAGAAGGAGACCGCGCCGGTGTCGACGAACTCCTGCAGCTGGTCGCCGACCAGCACGAAGCCGGAGTGTCCGACGGTCAGCCGGTCCTGCGGGCCCATCAGCTGACGCTGCACCCGCTGGCCGTTGAGGAAGATGCCGTTGTGGCTGCCGAGGTCGACGATCTCGTAGCGGCCGTCCGGGAGCTGACGCAGCTCGGCGTGGTGGCGGGAGACCTGGAGGTCGGACACCACGATGTCGTTGTCGAGCGCGCGGCCGATCCGGACGGTGCGCATCGCCGAGGTCAGGTTGCGGATGATGGTCGGCTGCGGCCCGCCGTCGTGCGGCGGGGGCGGGAAGCCCTGCTGCGGGAAGCCGCCGTGCTGGGGCTGGGGCTGCTGCTGCGGGGCCGGCCGGTCCTGCGGCGGCGCGTACTGCTGCTGCGGGAACGGCGGCTGGGCCTGCGGCTGACCGGACCAGGCCTGCTGCTGCGGCTGCTGGTACGGGTCGTGCTGCGGCCAGCCCTGCTGCGGGGCGGGCTGCTGGGGCGTGGGCGCCGGGCCGCGGCTGGTGGCGGCCTCGTGCATCGGGGCGGCCTGCGGAGCCGCGGCGTGCGGGGCGGCGGCCTGCGCCGGCGCGGAGAAGCCGAGCCGGGGGCCGTTCTCCGGGTTGCCCAGGTTCACCACGGCGCCGGGGAACAGCTGGGCCTGGAGGGTGCGGGCACCGGCCACGTACGTTCCGTTGGTGCTGCCGTGGTCGTCCAGCTGCCAACCGCTGCCGTTGAAGCCGATGGTCCCGTGCTGCCAGGAGACCCTCGCGTCGTCGAACGTGAAGTCCGACTGCGGGTTCCGCCCGATGGTGTAGGACCGCCCGGGCTCCAGAGTCCGCTGCTGTCCGTTGATCTCGATGACGAGTTGCGGCACTGCTCGCCTGCCCCGCTCTCTCGGTTCCCCCGAATTGTGGCCCCGGCCGGGGCCGCGATGTTCCTGTGACTGCCGGGGGAATCATTCCAGCCCGCCGACCGCCGGTGAAAGTCGGCCCGGGCGACTGTGACCAGGCTGCTACCGAGCCCGGACCTGCGGCGTCCCGCGAGGTGGGACGGGTGCTCCCGGGCCCTCGGGCGCCCGGTAGCGTGGGAGGCACCATGAACGCATCGCCCCTGGCCGCTGAGCCCCTCCCCGCCGCCCAGCACCGGACCGCGGACGAGCGCACCCTGCTCGTCAAGGTGTTCGGCAAGGACCGTCCCGGCATCACCGCCGGCCTCTTCACGACGCTGGCCGGTTTCGGCGTCGACGTCATCGACATCGAGCAGGTCGTCACCCGTGGGCGCATCACGCTGTGCGCCCTGGTCACCCCGCCCTCCGCACCCGGCGCCGAGGGCGGGCTGCGGGCCACCGTCCACCGCTGGGCCGACGAGCAGAAGCTCCAGGCCGAGATCCTCTCCGGCATCGGTGACAACCGGCCGCGCCGTGAGGGCCGTTCGCACGTCACGGTGCTCGGCCACCCGCTGACCGCCGCCGCCGTCTCCGCGCTCACCTCCCGGATCACCGCCTCGGACGGCAACATCGACCGTGTCTTCCGGCTCGCCAAGTACCCGGTGACGGCGGTCGAGCTGGCCGTCTCCGGTGTGGCCACCGACGAGCTGCGGGCCGCGCTGGCCCAGGAGGCGGCCACCCAGCGGGTGGACGTCGCGGTGGTCGCCGCCGGGCTGGAGCGCCGGGCCAAGCGCCTGGTGGTCATGGACGTCGACTCCACGCTCATCCAGGACGAGGTGATCGAGCTGTTCGCCGCCCACGCGGGCTGCGAGGAGGAGGTCGCCGCGGTAACGGCGGCGGCGATGCGCGGGGAGCTGGACTTCGCCGAGTCGCTGCGGGCCCGGGTGGCGCTGCTGGCCGGACTGGACGCCTCGGTGACCGAGAAGGTGCGCGCCGAGGTCCGCTTCACGCCGGGCGCGCGCACCCTGATCCGTACGCTCCAGCGCCTCGGCTACCAGGTCGCGGTGGTGTCCGGCGGCTTCACCCAGGTCACCGACCACCTGGTGGAGCAGCTGGGGCTGGACTTCGCGGCCGCGAACACCCTGGAGGTGGTGGACGGCAGGTTCACCGGCCGGGTGGTCGGCGAGATCGTGGACCGGGCGGGCAAGGCCCGCTGGCTGGCCCGCTTCGCCGAGCAGGCGAAGGTGCCGCTGGAGCAGACGGTGGCGATCGGCGACGGCGCCAACGACCTGGACATGCTGAACGCGGCCGGCCTCGGGGTGGCGTTCAACGCCAAGCCGGTGGTGCGGGAGGCCGCCGACACCGCGGTGAACGTGCCGTTCCTGGACACCGTGCTGTACCTGCTGGGCATCACCCGCGAGGAGGTCGAGGCGGCCGACGCGCTGCACGGCACCCCGACCGAGTAGGGCCCGCCCGGCGGCCGATGGAGTGAGGCGGCCGCCCGGAGAGGGCCTGCGGACGTACCAGAGGGGCGCGCGGATTCGACCCGCGCGCCCCTCGTGTACGTCCCGCGGTCAGTCCTGCGGCGTGTGGTACGAGACCAGCTGGGCCACGCCCGGCTCGACGCCCTTCCAGGAGCCGCTGAAGCTGAGCACCGCGATCGCCGCCGTCGGGAAGCCCCCGAGCCGCAGCCGCTCCAGCGCGTCCCGGTCGCCCGCGTCCCCGGCCAGCACCTGGGTCAGCCCCAGCACGCCCGGGTTGTGGCCGACCAGCACCACGTCCGCGTACTCCTCCGGGGTCTCCTGGAGCACGGCGATGATCTCGCCGGGGCTGGCCTCGTAGACCCGCTCCTCGTACACCGTCCGGAGCGGCCGCTGCGGCAGCTCGTGCACCGCCAGCTTCCAGGTCTCGCGGGCGCGCAGCGCGGTGGAGCAGAGCACGTAGTCGGGGCTGATGCCGGAGTCGACCAGCCAGCGGCCGGCGTCCGGGGCCTGGTGACGGCCCCGGTCGGCCAGCGGCCGGTCGTGGTCGTCCACGCCGTTCGGCCAGTCGGCCTTGGCATGGCGGAGAACGATGATCCTGCGGGGCGTGTCGGCGCTCATACCCAGCAAGCTTGGCAGAAAAGCGGCCCGGCGGCGCGATGCCCCGGGATGCCGCCACTCCGAGGGACGACCCGTGCCACCATGCCCCGTTCACCGGGGCGTCGGCCGGCGTACGGCCGTCCGTCAGCCCATCGTGGCGGCGACGGTGGCAATGATCGACACCAGCACCGCGATGGCGGCGAAGGCGAGGGCGATGCGGCCGAGCTGCTTGCGGCCGTCGGTGGGGTTCGGATCGAGAACGGGCATGTCCGGAAGTCTCCCACTCCGAACACGCCCGCCGTCCGCCGACCCCGCCCCCTTGGCCGGGTCTTGACCCGGCCGTCGGGGCCCGGCGCTCCCCCGCGCGCCCTCACACCCCCGGCGGGGGCGTCACGCCGCGGCCTGCTCCGCCGGGTGCACCGCCTCGTCCTCGATGTGCCGGGCCCGCGCCGCGCGCAGGCCGAACAGCATCTGCGGCACCAGCAGCAGCGACAGGAAGCCCAGCGGCCAGTACCACTCGCCGGTGGCCCCGTAGAGCCAGCCGACCAGGATCGGGCCCGGGATGGACACCAGGTAGCCGACGCCCTGGGCGAAGGCGGAGAGCTGCGCGACCCCGCCCGCCGACCGGGCCCGCAGTCCGATCATGGTCAGCACCAGCGGGAAGGCGCAGTTGGACAGGCCCAGCAGGACCGCCCAGAGCCAGGCGCCCCCGGCCGGGGCGATCGCCAGACCGGCGTACCCGGCGATGCCGCAGCAGGCCAGAAGCACCACGAACAGCCGCTGGTCGCCGCGGCGGGCGGCCAGGTTGGGCAGCACGAAGGAGACCGGCACGCCGATCACCATGGTGACCGCGAGCAGCACCCCGGTGGTGCCCTCGCCGATGCCGGCGTCCTGGAAGATCTGCGACATCCAGCCCATGACCACGTACGCGCCGGTGGCCTGGAGGCCGAAGTACCCGGCCAGCGCCCAGGCGGTCCGGCTGCGGGTGATCGGCAGCCGGACGGGGGCGGCGGCACCCTCGGCCCGTTCGCCGCGCTCCCGCTTGGCGATCAGCACGAACAGCCAGAGCACCAGGGCGAGGGCTCCCAGGACGGCCCAGACGCCCAGGCCGTAGCGCCAGTCGCCGCCGAGCGACGTGGTCAGCGGCACGGTGACGGCCGCGGCCAGCGCGGTGCCGGCGGACAGCGCCATCGAGTAGAGGCCGATCATCGGCCCGACCCGGTCCGGGAAGTACCGCTTGATCACCACCGGCAGCAGCACGTTGGAGACCGCCACCCCGGCCAGGGCGAGAGCGGTGAGCAGCAGGAACACGGCGGTGCCCCCGGCGAACGAGCGGGCCAGCACCCCCGCCGTGATGGCGCCCATGCCCGCCGTGACGACCGCGATCGGACCGATCCGACGGGCCGCCGCGGGCGCGGCGAAGCCGAACAGCCCGAAGCACAGCGACGGGACGGCGGTGAGCAGCCCGGCGAGCGTCGGGTTCATCCCGAGGTCGTCGCGGACCTGCTTGAGCAGCGGCCCGAGGCTGGTGACCACGGGGCGCAGGTTGAAGGCGGCGGCGGCGATCGCGACGGCGAACAGCACGCCGAGGTACTTGGCGGAGCCGGAGGCGGCGGGCCGCTCTGCGGTCGGCGGCCGGCTCTCGGTCCGGGCGGAAGCGGTGGTGTCTGCTGCGGGCATGGAGAGCATCATAGAATGATGGGATGAATTGATGCACCTTGGAATTGGCATGATGTGCCGACCGTTCATCCACCGGCCACCTCCCACCCAGGCCCCACCCGAGCCGTAGCCGCAAGGAGTCCCCGTGGCGCTGTCCTCGCCGAGGCGCACCCCGCTGTCCGACCAGGTGATCGCACAACTGCGGGCCCAGATCACGTCCGGGGAGTGGCCGGTCGGCTCGCGCATCCCCACCGAGGCCGCCCTGGTCGAACAGCTCGGCGTCGCCCGCAACACCGTCCGCGAGGCCGTCCGCGCCCTCGCCCACAACGGGCTGCTCGACATCCGGCAGGGCTCCGGCACGTACGTGCTGGCCACCAGCGAGCTGGCCGGCGTGATGCACCGCCGCTTCGCCGACGCCGGCCAGGCCCAGGTCGCCGAGCTGCGGGCGGCTCTGGAGACCTCGGCCGCGGGCCTCGCCGCCCACCGCCGCACCCCGCGCGACCTGGAGCTGCTGGACGGCGCCCTGGCCCGCCGGGAGGCCGCCTGGCACTCCGGCGACGCCGAGGACTTCGTCCAGGCCGACGCCGCCTTCCACCAGGCCGTGGTGGCCGCCGCCCACAACGACGTCCTGCTCGCCGTCTACGCCGACCTCGGCGAGGTCACCCGCGAGCACCTGCGGCACGACGTCGGCCCCGAGCTGATCGCCGAGCGCTACATCGGCCACCACACCATCCTGGAGGCCATCCGGGACGGCGACGCCCAGCGCGCCTCCGTCGAGGCCGGCCGCGCCATCGGCGCCTGCGGCACCGCGGACGTCTGACCGCGCCGGAGTTCCCTGACGGAACGCCGCTGCCCGGCACCCCGCGAGGGGGAGCCGGGCAG
>NZ_JBHVET010000169.1:0-12715 GCF_042802135.1 Kitasatospora sp. NPDC057512 | reverse complement strand
ACTGATCCACCCCGAAGGGCTTCACCGTTCGACTTGCATGTGTTAAGCACGCCGCCAGCGTTCGTCCTGAGCCAGGATCAAACTCTCCGTGAATGTTTACCCGTTATCGGGTTCACACCCGCGTTGAGCGGCACGGCAACCACCGGAATAGGGCGGTCCCGCGCACTGCGTCCTCGCTAGTGTTTGTTTCAAAAGGAATCTCCAACCCCAGTCGCAATGACCGAGGCCGGGGATGTCAACATATCTGGCGTTGACTTTTGGCACGCTGTTGAGTTCTCAAGGAACGGACGCTTCCTTCGGACCGCCTTCCAGCGGACCCTCCGGGCTTCGTTCTTTCGTGTTTCCAGCTTATCAGATGTTTTCCGCTCCGTTTCCGGGGCTTCGTTCATCCAACTCGCCGGTGTCTTCCGGGGTTTGACGCCCCGTCCGACGTTTCAAACTCTAGCCGATCCCCGCTCCGAAAAGCGAATCCGACCGCAACCCAATAAACGTGCACACCGAATGCGCACCAGGCCGCGACGCGAAAACGACGAAGCGACCCGGCCCGAACCGGGAAGTGGTGTTTCAGAGGATTGGCCACCCCGGGACCGTCCGCGCGGCTGCGTGTCCGGTGCTCCCTGTCAGGCGACTAGAAGACACTACTCCCACTCCGGGCCCACGCCAAATGCCCCTGGTCCGCCGTGGGCCCCGGCCCGCCGGCCCGAGCCCCGGCCGCCCGCTCAACGGCGGCGTTCATCGTTTGTCTACCGCCTTCCGCCAAGCTCGTGCCCACACCGCGCCCCGACGACCTGGCGGGCGCGAACGCACGAGAGAACCACGAGGCACGGGTACATGAAGACGACGAAGACCCTCCGGCAGATCGCCCTGGCCACCGCCACCACCGCACTCGCCCTCGCCGGGACGGTGGCCTCGACCGGTACCGCGGAGGCCGCGATCGAGCGGGCCGTCGACCACGTCTCGATCTGGGACGACGAGCCGCTCTACCAGGGCTGGTACATCGAGTCCGGCTCCACCCGGATGATCATGCAGCCCGACGGCAACTTCGTCGTCTACCAGTACGGGACCCAGGTCAAGATGGCCAGCAACACCGTCGGCTGCGGCTACAAGGCCGTCATGCAGGTCGACGGCAACTTCGTCGTCTACGCCGCCAACGGCTCCCCCTGCTGGTCCTCCGGCACCTCCGGCCACCCGCACGCCAAGCTGAGCGTCACCGTCAACGGCACCTCCGGCGTCTACTGGGGCGGCGACGGCATCCCGCGCATCCCCCACTCCTCCACCCCCGGCCCCGTCCCCGGCGCGGTCCTCTTCTCCTCCGACCTCTACTGAGAAAGCGGGGGTCGCCGGGAAGGCCGGGGCTACTGAGCCCGCCCCGGCCCGTCGGCCCGCAGGGCGAGCCACCGCACCAGGTCGGCCACCGACCACTGCGGCCGGGAGGCGAGCCGCTCCGCCGCCGTCCGCAGCAGGACCGGCAGGTGGCCGCAGAGCGCGGCCACCTCGGCCACCGCCTCCGGCTCCCGCCGGACCCGGTCCGCGCCGGCGATCCGGGCCAGCAGTTCGTAGGCGTCGTGCGGCTCCAGCGGTCCCACCGCGAGCCGTACGGCGCCGTCGGGCAGGGTGCCCGGTTCGGCGCCCGCCACCACCGCCGCGCAGCCGGGCACCGACGGCAGCAGCACGCCCGGCTCAGCCACCCCGTCCAGCAGGACCAGCACCCGGCGACCGGCGAGCAGCCCGCGGTATCGCTCGCCGAGCTCCTCGACGCCCGCGTCCGCCGTCGGCCGGTCCCCCAGCGCCCGCAGGAAGCCGGCGAGCACCACACCGGCCTCGCCGCCGCCCGCGTACAACCGGCCGTCCGGGAAGGCGTCCTGGACGGTGTGCGCCACGTGCACCGCCAGCGCCGTCGCGCCGCAGCCCGCCGGACCGGACAGCCCCAGGACCGGCGCCCCGGCCGCCCGCAGCACCCGCTCCGCCTCCCGCACCTGCGCCGCCCGCCCGACCAGGTCCGGGATGTCCGGCGGCAGCTGGCTCGGCCTCGGCAGCCGCCGCAGCAGCACCGGGGCCTCGCCGCGCCGGATCTGCTCGGCCAGCTCGACCAGGGCCGGGGCGGGTTCGAGACCGAGCTCCCCGTCCAGCCGCTCACGCAGCGCCTCGTACCCCGCCAGCGCGTCCGCCGTCCGGCCGCAGCGGTGCAGCGCCAGCAGGTGCAGCCGGTGCACCTCCTCGTCCTGCGGGTGCGAGGCGGCCAGCCCGGCCAGCGGCTCCAGCGCCTCGGCGTGCCGGCCGAGCGACAGGTCCAGGTCGAGCAGGGTCCTCACCGCCGCGAACCGCCCGGCCGCCAGCCGCTCCCGGACCCGCTCGGCGAACGCCCCGGGCACCCCGTCCAGCGCCCGGTGCCCCTCCCAGGCGCCCAGCGCCCGCGCCAGCGACTCGCGCGCCCGCAGGGGGTCCTGGTGACGCAGCGCGACGGCCTCCGCCACCTCGGCCTCGTAGCGGAAGAGGTCCACCGCCGTGCGCGGCGCCTCCAGCCGGTAGCCGCCCGCCGCCCCGACCAGCAGCCCGGGCTCGCCCAGGGCCCGCCGCAGCCGGTGGACGTGGGTGCCGATCTGCCCGACCGGATCCTTCGGCCAGCGGGTTTCGTCCGCGCCCCACAGGTCCTCGACCAGCCGATCCGTGGACACCAGCTGCCCCGGCGGGATCAGCAGGGCCGCGAGCACGGCCCGCTGCTGCGGTCGGCCGAGGTCGAGCTCACGACCGTCGGTCCGGGCCCGCAGCGGCCCCAGCAGGCTGAAATCGAGCCCCACGGCCCACCCCTCGAAGCCCTCGATCCGGTGCACAACCTGTGCACGATCCGGTGCACAATCTGTGACAGAGCATAGGCCGCCGGGGTATGGGGGCCCACCGTCCGGACGGAACTGGCGGGATCCCGGCGCAGAACGACTTTCGGGGACGGGTAGATGGGTGACATGGGGGGTTCCGGGCTGCGGTTCGGACTGCTGGGACCGCTGCGGGCCTGGTACGGGGAACTGGAACTGGAGTTGGGCCGGCCGCAGCAGCGGGCCGTGCTCGCCGTGCTGCTGGCCGCCGCCGGGCGCACGGTGTCGGTCCCGGTGCTGGTCGAGGGGGTGTGGGGCGGGGCCTCGCCGGCCGACCCGCGCAAGGCCGTCCAACTCGCCGTCTCCCGGCTGCGCACCGCGTTCCGGCCGTACGCCGGGGACGACCCGGACCGGATGCCGCTGGTGCGCGTCGGCGACGGCTACGCGTTCAGGGCGCCCGGCACCGAGGTGGACGCCGCCGCCTGGGAGGCGCTGCTGGCCGAGGCCGAGCGGCTGCGCGAGGCGGGCGCCCCGCCGCGGGAGGTCCGGGAGGTGCTGCGCCGCGCCCACCGGCTCTGGGTCGGCGAGGCGCTGGCCGGACTGCCCGGGCCGCACGCCGAGGCCGTCCGCACCCGCCTCACCGAACAGCGGATCTCGGCCAAGGAGACGGAACTGGAGCTGGACGCCGACCTCGGCGACCGCACCGACCTCACCGCGTCCATCGCCGCCCTCTCCCTGGAGCACCCCGGCCGCCCCCGACTCACCACCGTCCTGATGCGCGCCCTCTACCAGGCCGGGCGCAAGGCCGAGGCGCTCGCCGTGTACGAGGACGCCCGCGCCTCGCTCCCGCCCGGCGAGGACGCCCCCGCCGAGCTCCAGCTGCGGATCCTGCGCGAGGACGCCGCCCTGCTGCCCGCCGGCGCCACCCAGGCCGGACCCGCCGACGACGCCCCCGGCGCCGCCGACACCTGGCGGGCGCCCGACCAGCTGCCGTCCGGCCTGCCCGACTTCACCGGCCGCACCGAGGAGGTCGAGGCCCTCACCGACCGCCTCGCCGGCGCCGGCGGACGGGCCGTCGTGGTCTCCGCCCTGGACGGCATGGGGGGCGTCGGCAAGACCACCCTCGCCGTGCACGTGGCCCGCCGGACCCGCGACCGCTTCCCCGACGGGCAGCTCTTCGCCGACCTGCGCGGCGCCGACCGCACCCCGCCCGACCCCGGCACGGTGCTCGCCGGCTTCCTGCGGGACCTCGGCGTCGCCCCCGGCGAGATCCCGCCGGACACCGGGGAGCGCAGCGCGCTCTACCGCTCGGCCCTGGCCGGGCGGCGCGTCCTGGTCGTCCTCGACAACGCGGCCACCCCCGGCCACGTCGAACCCCTGCTGCCCGGCTCGCCCGGCTGCGCCGTCCTCGTCACCAGCCGGCACCGGCTGACCGGCCTCGCCGGATCCCACCAGCTGCGCCTGGACACCCTGCCGCCCGGGCAGGCGCTGGAACTGCTCACCCGGATCGTCGGCGCCGAACGCGTCGCCGCCGAACCCGGGGCCGCCGAGGAGGTCGTCCGGGCCTGCGGGCTGCTGCCGCTCGCCGTCCGCATCGTCGCCTCCCGGCTCGCCGCCGACCCCGCGCTCACCCTGGCCACCCTCGCCGAAGGCCTGCGCCGGGAGCACCGGCTGGCCGAACTCAGCGACGGCGAACGGACGGTGGAGGCCAGCTTCGCGCTCTCCTACCACCGCCTCGACGTCGAACTGGCCCGCGCCTTCCGGCTGCTCGCCCTGCCCGACGCCCCCGACATCCCGCTGCCCTGCGCCGCCGTCCTGCTCGACCGCACCGAGGCCGAGACCGACGAACTCCTCGAAACCCTCGTCGACCTCAACCTCCTGCAGTCCCCCCGCTTCGGCCGGTACGGCTACCACGACCTGGTCCGCGCCTACGCCCGCGGCCGGCTCGCCGCCGAGGACGGCCCCGCCGAACGCACCGCCGCCACCGGACGGCTGCTCGACTTCTGCCTCGCCACCGCCCGCAACGCCGACGTCGCCGCCCGCAAGCCCGACCCGGTCGAACTCAGCCTGCTCGACGTACCGGTGCCCCACCCCGGCCGGCCCGTCGCCGACGGCACGGAGGCCGTGCGCTGGATGCGCGAGCAGGCCGAGGTGCACGCCGCCGTCATCGCCCTGAGCTGCGCCGACCCGGCCCTGCCGCTCGACCGCGCGGTCGAACTCGCCGACCGGATGGGCGCGGTGCTCGCCGAACGCACCCAGACCACCGTCATCGCCGACCTCGCCGAACGCCTGGCCGGCGAGGCCGAGGCACGCGGCGACCACGGCCCGCTCGCCCTCGCCCGGTACGTGCGCGGCAGCATGCTCTGGCACGTCAACCGCTACGCCGAGTCCGTGGAGGAGATCCGCCGGGCCGTCGAGGTCTGCACCACCACCGGTACCGACCGGGTGCTCGCCAAGGCCCTGCTCACCCTCGGCGGCAACGCCCGTGTGCACGGCCGCTACGCCGAGGCCGCCGAACACGCCGGCCGGGCCGCCGGGCTGTTCCACCGCCTGGGGGCCGGACGCTCCGAGGGCAGCGCGCTCGGCGAGTTCGCCTTCAGCTGCGCCCAGACCGGCCGGCTCGACGAGGCCCGGGAGGCCGCCGAGCGCAGCGCCCGCCTGATGCGCGACTCGGGGCCGGTCTCCGCCGCGATCGGCCGCTACTACCTCGCCCGGGTGCTGCGGCTGTGCGGCGACCCGGAGGCGGCGCTCGACCACGCGGTCGGCGCCCGCGACGAGTTCACCGCCCTCCAGGTCACCGTCTTCGCCGCCGCGTCCGGCGACCTCGCCGCCCGCATCCACGCCGAGGCCGGCCGCTGGCTGCTCGCCGTCGACGCGGCCGAGGCCGTCCTCCCGCTCGCCCGGCGCACCAGCCCCGCCCTGGAGGGCGCCCTGCTGCGCACCCTCGGCACCGCGCTCACCGGCCTCGGCCGCCCGAGCCAGGCCCGGGCCTGTCTGACGGACTCCCTGGAGGTGTACGAGCGACTGGGGCTCACCGAGGAATCCGAGCAGGTCAGAGCCCTCCTGGCGCGGTAGACGCGGCATCAACGGCGGCACCGGCCACGCGTGTTGACCGGCCGTCTACCACCGTGCAGGAACGTCTCTCTCGTCAGGCCCCGGGCCGCAGCGGTTGCGGCCCGGGGCGACACCACAGACGAGAGGCGCCACCATGCCCACGCTCCCGCAGCACGGCCAGACCTGGACGATCAAGTCCGCCAACGGAACCGTCGCCGACGTCCGTTCCAGCCAGACCGCCGCCGGCACCGCCGTCCAGTCCTGGGGCTCCAACGGCACCACCGCCCAGGGCTGGACCTTCTGGGCCAAGGAGAACGACAGCTTCCTCCTGGAGACCCAGCTCACCACCGGCAAGCACGTCGGCGGCCAGGCCATGGTCATGGACTTCAACTACTCCACCGGCCAGGCCTGGCTGTACAACGAGCACAACCAGCCCAACCAGCACTGGTGCTTCGAGCCCCTCGACAACGACTGGGTCCGCATCCGCACCACCCGCACCAACGAGGGCATGCTCTACCTCACCGCGGCCGCCCCCGGCTCGCCGCTCACCCTGTCCCGGCAGGACGACGGCAACCCGGCGCAGCGCTGGCAGCTCGTCCCGGCCGGGGGCATCAGCAGCGGCGGCGGCCAGCAGCAGCCCCAGCCCCAGCCGCAGCCCCAGCCCGGCGGCGGTGGCGGTGACTTCCGCTCCGAGATGCTGAACGCCGTCAACGCCGAGCGCGGCCGGGTCGGCGCCCCGCCGGTGCGCCTGGACGACCGCCTCAGCGCGGCCGCCCAGCGCCACGCCAACGACATGGCCTCGCACGACCTCACCCAGCACAACGGCACCGACGGCAGCACCCCCTGGGACCGCATCGCGGCCGCCGGCTTCGTCTCCCGCGCCTCCGCCGAGAACGTCACCCCGAGCAACAGCGTGCCGGAGGCGATGCAGATGTGGATGAACAGCCCGGGCCACCGGGTGAACATCCTCAACCCCGACTACAACTACATCGGCATCGGCTACGCGCCCCGCCAGCGCGGCAACTGGGGCCGCTACGTGCAGACCTTCGGCAAGGCCTGAGCCCCCGACCGGCACCCTTCCAGCGACAAGGAGTCCACACCCATGTCCTCGAACGCGGCGGACCTGATCCGCATCGCCCGAGACGAGGTCGGCTACCACGAGGGCCGCAGCGGCGGGCACTGGAACAACATCCAGAAGTTCTCCCCCGCCGTCGCCGGCCTGGAGTGGTCCCAGGGCGAGGCCTGGTGCGCCACCTTCGTCTCCTGGTGCGCCGAGCAGTCCGGCAACGCCGGGCGCTTCCCGGTGACCGCCTCCTGTGCGGAGGGCGTCGCCTGGTTCAAGGAGCGCGACCGCTTCACCGAGTACCCGGTGATCGGCGGCCAGGTCTTCTTCGGGCCCGGCGGCGGCAGCCACACCGGCATCTGCATCGCCTACACCAGCTCCACCATCACCACCGTCGAGGGCAACACCAACGACGGCGGCAGCGCCGAGGGCGACGGCGTCTACCTCAAGACCCGTGAGCGCCGCTCGGACTGGGTCTACGGCTACGGCATCCCGGACTTCGCCGAGGGCGCGGTCCTCGCCGACCCGGAATGGAAGGACCGGGCCGGGGCGCTCTACTTCGGGCAGGAGGCCTCCGCGGAGGACAGCCCCCGCGGCGGAGCCCCGTCCGGCGGCTCCGCTCCGGCGGGCGACGGCGGTGACGGAGGCGACGGCGGCGACGGCGGCGACGGCTACGAGCCCTTCCCCGGCGCCGAATTCTTCCACGACGGCCAGAACAGCGACGTCGTCACCCGGATGGGAGAGCGCCTCGTCGCCGAGGGCTGCTCCGCCTACGCCGAGGGCCCCGGCCCCGAGTGGTCCGACGCGGACCGCGAGTCCTTCCGCAACTGGCAGCACAAGCTCGGCGACTCGGGCGCGGACGCCGACGGCATCCCCGGCCCCAAGCAGTGGGCCGCGCTCGCGGTCCCGCGCGGCTGAGCGGGCCGGCCCACCACACCAGAAGGAGAAACCCGATGAGAACCATCACCCGTACCCGCAGGCTCCTCGCCTCGCTCGGGGCCGTCACTGCCGTCGCGGGGGCGGTCGTGGCCGGCGCACCGGCGGCGCAGGCGGCGCAGGCCGGCGCCTGCGACCTGTCGCCGTCCGTGGGAGCCTTCGCGGCCGTGAACAACGGCTCCGGCGCCGGCGCGCTCGACCTGTACCACGACGTCGAGGCCAACGGTCAGCCGATCATCGTCTGGCCGGCCAACCAGTCGCCCGCGCAGGCCTGGTCGTTCTGGAAGTACTGCGACGGCACCACGGCGATCTCGCACGGGCAGGGCAAGGTGATCGACCTCGACACCGGTTCGGGCGCCGTCCACCTCTGGGACACCCCCGGCGGACTGGACGGCCTCAACCGGCCGGCCGGCGACTGGATGCCCGCCAACCAGAAGTGGCGGCTGACCGACGAGGACCACGGCTGGTACCTGGTCCGCAACGCGGCCACCGGGCAGTGCCTCACCTCCAACGGCGCCGGCCAGGCCACCGGGGTGGCCTCCTGCGACCCCGCCGCCCCGGCCCAGCGCTGGCTGCTCGGCTGACGAACCACCGGGCCCGGTCCGCTCTCCAGGTCGAGCGGACCGGGCCCGGCCTCGTCCGGGTGCCCCGCGGCCCCCCGCGCCGAAGCCGGTCGGCCCCTCGCCGACCCCCGTCCGGGCGGCTGATCACGACTCGGCATCCCTTGTCACGACGGCGCGAGGGACTCGTCACGACCGTGTCAAGGACGCGTCGAAGCCATGGCCCCGCTCGTTCGCGCTGCGCTATGAACGTCCCTCAGGAGGACCACCGGCACCGGGGGTCCGCTAACTCGGGGGACATCGCATGAAGCCCATCCGCAGCAGTCGTCGCGCCCTGGCCCTGGCCTCACTGGCCGCCGTCGGCGCGCTCACCCTGACCGCCTGCAACGACGACGCCTCGTCGTCCGACACCGCCAAGACCCCGCCGGCGACGGGTGCGCCCGCCACCCAGGCCGCCTCGCCGAGCGCCGCGGCCACCACCCCGGCCGCCTCCGGTTCGGCCTCCGCCCCGGCGGGCGGCGCCGGGTCCGGTTCGGCCGCCGCGCCCGCGCCGGCGGGCAGCGCCCCGGCGGCCGGGACCACGCTGAAGCTCGGCGACGCCGCCACCGTCCCGTTCAGCTCGGGCAGCACCAAGGGCACCATCGCGCTCGCGGTCACCTCGATCGAGAAGGGCGACCCGGCCGACCTCGCCCCGCTCAACCTGGGCGACAAGGCCAAGGGCCTGGTGCCGTACTACATCCACTACAAGGTCACCAACGCCGGCGGCACCGACCTGTCCTACACCAGCGTCGGCCACATGAAGGGCCTGCTGGCGGACGGCACCGAGGCGCAGGAGCTGATGGTCATCGGCTCCTTCGCCAAGTGCAAGAGCGAGTCGCTGCCCAAGGGCTTCACCAACGGCCAGTCCGCCACATCCTGCGCGGTGGCGATGTCCCCGGAGGCCTCCAAAGTCGCGGGCGCCGAGTACTGGGGCGAGCCGTACACCCTCGGCAAGGGCCTCAACTGGAAGTGATCCGCGGGTGGTCCGGGCGGGGGCGGCGGTCGGCCGCTCCCGCCCGGGCGCGCTCAGCCCGTCCCGTCGGGGACGCCTCCACCGCCGACGGAGCGCCGTGGATCCGCAGGAAGGCGTCCACCCCGGCCGTCGCGATCCGCTCGACCTCCCCGTCCGCCACCGGGAGCGCGCCCCGGAAGGAGCGCTCGGCGACGCCGTGGAAGGTCAGCAGGGTGAACCGCTCGGCGGCCGGGGCGGCGTCCTCGACCGCGAGCAGCCCGCGCCCGGCGAGCGCCTCGACGTGCTGCGCGAGCCCGCGCCGGGAGGCGACCGGGCCGGCCTCCAGCCAGTGACCCGGACGTGCCACCGAACGGACGTGCTCTATGCTGCGTACGCCTTCTACACCCGTGTAGAAGGCATGGGGAAGCGCCTCCCCCGATCACGAGCGGCCGGACCCCCGCACGGGAACCGGCCGACCGGCAACCGGCGTCCGGAACTGGCAGCGCCACGAACAGACTTCCGGACCGACGAAACCGACGGACGGCACGCGGCGCAGGCGCCACCATGGCGCGCGGAACACGGGAACACCGGGGTGAGGGCGTGGCGGGGCAGCGAGGACGGTCGGCCGACCAGCGGACGCGCCGACGGGCGGCGGACAAACCGGCCGGGCACATACGCCCGCTGCCCGGCGGCCCCGCGCTGCCGGCCGCCCTCGCCCTCGGACTACCGCTGGCCGGCGCCGCGGTCGACGAGCTCTCCGGCCCCGGCATGGGCCTGGCCTTCGCCGTGGCCGCGGTGCTCGGCGCCGGCCTGGCGGCGGCGCTGAGCAGCCGCAACGGCTGGTGGTGGGTGCTCGCCACCTCCCCGCTGGTGGTCCTGGGCGTGACGGCCGCGGTCGAGCTGGCCGCCCACCGCGACCGGTACCAGGGCAAGGGCCTGGCCACCGGCGCCGCGAAGTGGGTGGTGCACGGCTTTCCCGTGATGGCCGAGGCCGCGGCCGCGGCCGTCATCGTGATCGCGGTCCGGCTGGTCCGGGCGAGGAGGAGGCAGCATGGCTGACAACCCCGGGACCGACGGCGGCGCCGAGGCCCGCCGCCCCCGCCGCCCCTCGCCCGCCCTGGTCGCGGGCCGGGTGGTGGCCTGCACCGTCGGCCTGGCGGTGTTCGCCGCCAGCGGGGTGGTCTGGTACGAGTACAAGCAGCTCACCGACGGGATGACCACCTCCGGCGTCATCGCCGAGACCAAGAAGGACGCCCCCAAGCACCTCGACAACTCGGTCAACCTGCTGCTGATCGGCCTGGACAGCCGCAAGAACATGGACGGCACGGACCTCCCGCCCGAGTTCGTCCAGGACGAGCTGCACGCCGGCCACAGCTCCGACATCGGCGGCTACAACACCAACTCCCTGATCCTGCTGCACATCCCGGCCAACGGCGGCAAGGTGCAGGCCGTCTCGATACCCCGCGACGACTACGTGATGACCTACGACGCCAACGGCTCCCAGATGGGCATGGCCAAGATCAAGGAGGCCTACGGCGCGGCCAAGGACAAGGCCGACGCCGGACTGCGCGCCAAGGGCCTCAAGGGCGCCGACCTGGAGAAGGCCGGCCGGGACATCGGCCGCGCGGCCACCATCCGCACCGTGCAGAAGTTCCTCGACCAGCCCATCGACCACATCGCCGAGGTCAACCTGATGGGCTTCTACGACATCGCCAAGGCCCTCCAGCCGATCGAGGTCTGCCTCACCCACGACACCAAGGACCCGGCCATCGAGGGCCAGGGCTCCGGGGCCGACTTCCACAAGGGCGTCAACAAGCTCAACGCCTCCCAGGCGCTCTCCTTCGTCCGCCAGCGCCACAACCTCGACGGCCCGGACGGCAACACCGGCGACTTCGCCCGCACCCACCGCCAGCAGGCCTTCATCTCCTCGGTGGTGCACAACCTCAAGCAGAAGGGCGTCATCGGCGACCTGGGCAAGATGCAGGAGCTGATGGGGGTGATGCAGAAGGACCTGGTGATCGACAACGAGTGGAACGTGCTCGACTTCGCCCAGCAGGCCCCCAACCTCACCGGCGGCAACGTCGAGTTCAACACCCTCACCTTCGACGGGTTCGGCACCAAGAACGGCCAGGACGTCAACCTGGTGACCCCGGCGAAGGTCCAGAAGGTGGTCAAGCAGCTCTTCGGCTACGCCGACGCCGCCCCCGCGCCGGTCGACCCGGCCGCCCCCTCCGGCGCGCCCGCCACCCAGGCCCCCGCCGCCCCGCCGGCCGCCACCACGCCCCCGGCCGCCGCCGGGTCCGTCACCGTGGACGTCTTCAACGCCTCCTCCGCGGCCGGGGTCACCTCCGCCGGCGAGGCCAAGGCGCTGGCCGACCTGGGCTTCAAGGAGGGCCGCACCGGCTCGGCCGCCACCCGGCCGAAGACCACCACCGTCACCTACGGCAAGGGCGCCAAGGAGGCCGCCGAGCAGGTCGCGGCCCGCTACGGCGTGACCGCCACCGCGTCCGCCGCCACCGCCGCCGAGCACGTCGTCGTCACCCTCGGCACCGGCTTCACCGGCGTCGCCGCCGACAAGCCCGCCGCCCCCGCCGGTGGCGCCCCGGCCGACCCGGCCGCCGACCTGCCCATGCAGGGCCCGGCCGTCGACGCCCAGTCCGACGGCGGCATCCCCTGCGTCTACTGACGCGCACCCCCGCGCCGACCTCGGCGCCCTCCTGAGGGAGGCTCCCCACCCCGGGGAGCCTCCCTCCGTCGTTCCGACCCCGCCCCGGAATCCCGGGGAAACCTCTGGCGCGATTCTCCGTACTATGTATAGTGTACTGCGTACGGGATAACCGTGCGATGCCGACGAGAGGGCTCCGCCTTGCAGATCACCACGACCGCCGTCTCCCTGACCGTCGAGGACGTCACCACCTCCGCCGCCTTCCTCCAGCGGCACTTCGGCTACACCGAGCAGATGTCGGCCGACGGCTTCGTCTCCCTCGCGCACCCGGGCGGCGGGGTCAACGTCGTCTACCTGCGGCGCGGCCTCGAAGTCCTGCCCGAGGAGCAGCGCCACCGGATCGCGGACGGCGTGATCCTGGCGTTCGTCGTCGAGGACATCGCCGCCGAGGAACGGCGGCTGCGCGAGGAGGGGGTCGTCATCACCCTGCCGCTGCGCGAGGAGCCGTGGGGCGAGAAGCTCTTCCAGGTCGCCGACCCGAACGGGGTGGTCGTCGAACTGGTCGAGTGGGCCGAGCAGAAGGAGCAGTAGGAGCGGTAGGCAATGACGACGGCGCCCCCTGTCCCGGCCCGGGAC
>NZ_JBHVET010000168.1:0-12727 GCF_042802135.1 Kitasatospora sp. NPDC057512 | reverse complement strand
CCCTGCGGGGTGCCCGCCGGGCGGGACACCGCGCGGCGGCGACGGCGCGGCGGCGCGGCGGACGCGCCCTCACCACCGGTCGCGGCGGTTTCGTTCTGTTCCGTGGCCGCAGTCTGCTGCGGATCGGTGTTATCGAGCATGCGGGTGGATCTCCCGTCAGGCCCCCGGGCTCCGCATCCGGGCACGGCACGGCACCGCTGGGCGGCCGGCATCGCGACGATGCCAGGACCGGACCCTTGGACGGTGCCGCCGCGCGGACGCGAGGCCGCACAGGGGCTCGTAGTCTCGCTCGGCGCCCCGCACACGGCGGGGTGTCGAAAGTCTTCTGGTCTGACCAGTCTTCTGAGGTTTTCCCAAGCTGCGCCGTCCCCCAACCCCGGGTGGCTCCCGGACGGGGTCCCGGACCGGCCGACCTTCCTGGTCGGCAGGCCCCGGTTGGCAGGCCTGCGCTGCGACGACGCTCGCTCCCCTGGGGAGCCGCGGGAACCCTGGAGGACCGTCGGGCCCAGTGAGGCACTGGGCCCGGCCTCCCCCCGCTAGGCGGACGCGGTAGCGTGCGGCCCTGCTGCCGGCTCCGAGCCGACCGGGGCCGCTGCGCGGTCGAGCGCCAGCGGGTCGGTCACCGTGCCGGCCTCCTCGTCGAGCGGCCCCTGCGCCAGCCTGGTCACCTCTGCGGGGACCGGCGGCGCCAGGTCGGCCGTCGCACGGAGACCGGACAATACGTCGTCGGGTCGTACGGCTGGTGTGGCGTGTCGTACTACCAGGCGCAGTATCGCACAGGGACGGCCGGTCCGAACATCGCGGTCGGTTCCGGCCCCGGCGTCCGCACCGGCCTCGACCTGGGCCGGGAGGGCTTCCAGCGCCGCCACCGCGCCCCGCGCGTCGAAGACCCGCAGGCCGTTCTTGGTGCGGCGCTCGACCTCGACCCGCTCGGCGGCGAGGAAGCGCGCGACCGCGTCGGCGGCCACGTCGGGCTCGACACCGTCCAGCCGGACCAGCCACTCGGAGGCCTCCAAGCGCTCCACGAAGTTCGGCGTCCGCACCTCGACCGCGTCGATCACGTCCAGGCCCGTCGGCAGCGACTCGTCCAGCTGCGCCCGCAGCTGCTCGGGGTCGCGGACGGCGGCCAGGCCGATCTCCAGGTACTCCGCCTCGCTCGCCACCCCGGTCGGGGCCGCGTTCGCGTAGGAGACCTTCGGGTGCGGGGTGAAGCCGGCCGAATAGGCCATCGGAACGGCGGACCGGCGCAGGGCGCGCTCGAAGGCGCGCTGGAAGTCGCGGTGGCTGGTGAAGCGGAGCCGGCCGCGCTTGGTGTAGCGGAGACGAATCCGCTGCACCGTCGGCGCGGGCGGCGGACCGTCGGGCGTACGGCGTGCCAGGGTCGCTCAGTCCTTAGTCAGTTGTCCCCGTCCGGCGTGGCGTCTTCCCGCCACTGTCCGGACTCTGTCACCTCAAAGGGTACGCGCCCCGCCACCCCCCTCGCTCCGCCCCTGGTCAGAGACGGTCCTCAGTCCAGCGACCCGGGCTCGGCCAGCCACCTGGCCTTGAGGTCGGTGTGCTTGGCGATGGTCTCGAAGTCCCGGTCGTAGTGCAGCACGGTCAGCCCGTGGTGCATCGCGGTGACGGCGACCACAAGGTCGACCACACCCGCGGACCGATGGCTGCCCGTTTCGGCAAGCCGAAGCTGGAGCACCGGAATCCGCTGCCAGACGTCGTCAGGCACGACCCACCAGGTGTACAGCCGCTCGAACTGCGCCCGCATGGCCCGCATTTCGGCGGCCGACCGAGCCGAGAAGAGCAGCTCGCCCTCGGTCGGAGCACACATGCCGATCTTCCCGGAGGCCAGGGCCTCGCCCCAAGTCGACAGCGCCGCCGGTCTCGTGATCAGCCGCGCCGCCGCCGAGGTGTCAATCAGGAAGCCTTCCCGAGCTCCCATTCAGCCCCACCCTGCTTTCCGCGCCGGACCTCGTCCTTGAAGCCCGGTTCCAGCAACTTGTCGAACGCGCCGTCCTCAGCGAGCCGCACCAGCTCCTGCAGTGCGAGCTCCCTGCGGCGCCGCGCCCCTATCTCGGCGAGCGCAGCGTTGACGGTGTCCTTCTTCGTCGTAGTCCCGAGTACCTCGGCAGCCAGCGCCAGCGCCTCTTCGTCGAGGTCGATCATCGTCTTGGCCATACTCTACACCTCCACTCGGATATACCAGAACCTCAATCATGACAATACATTGAGTACCATGGAGAATGCATCGAACCCCATGCCGATCTATTCGACATGGGGTTCGATGTTTATATGACTACTTGTTGACGACCGTCAGGGGGAGCATCTTCTTGCCGGTGGGGCCGATCTGGATCTTGGTGTCCATCTGCGGGCACACGCCGCAATCGAAGCACGGGGTCCAGCGGCAGTCGTCGACCTCGACCTCCTCCAGGGCGTCCTGCCAGTCCTCCCAGAGCCAGTCCTTGTCGAGGCCGCTGTCCAGGTGGTCCCAGGGCAGCACCTCCTCGTAGGTGCGCTCGCGGGTGGTGTACCAGTCGACGTCGACGCCGGTGCCGGCCAGGCCCTTCTCGGCGCAGGCCATCCAGCGGTCGTAGGAGAAGTACTCGCGCCAGCCGTCGAAGCGGCCGCCGTCCTCGTAGACCTCGCGGATGATCGCGCCGACCCGGCGGTCGCCGCGGGAGAGCAGGCCCTCGACGATGCCCGGCTTGCCGTCGTGGTAGCGGTAGCCGATGTTCTTGCCGTACTTGCGGTCGCCGCGGATGGAGTCGCGCAGCTTGGCCAGGCGGGCGTCGGTGGCCTCGGCGGACAGCTGCGGGGCCCACTGGAACGGGGTGTGCGGCTTGGGCACGAACCCGCCGATGGAGACGGTGCAGCGGATGTCGTTCTGGCCGGTGACCTCGCGGCCCTTCTGGATGACGTTCTTCGCCATCTCGCCGATCTGGAGCACGTCCTCGTCGGTCTCGGTGGGCAGGCCGCACATGAAGTACAGCTTCACCTGGCGCCAGCCGTTGCCGTACGCGGTGGCGACGGTGCGGATCAGGTCCTCCTCCGACACCATCTTGTTGATGACCTTGCGCATGCGCTCGCTGCCGCCCTCGGGGGCGAAGGTGAGGCCCGAGCGGCGCCCGTTGCGGGACAGCTCGTTGGCGAGGTCGATGTTGAAGGCGTCGACGCGGGTGGACGGCAGCGACAGGCCGATCTTGTCCTCGGTGTAGCGGTCCGCCAGGCCCTTGGCGATGTCGCCGATCTCGGTGTGGTCGGCGCTGGACAGCGACAGCAGGCCGACCTCCTCGAAGCCGGTCGCCTTCAGCCCGCGCTCCACCATCTCGCCGATGCCGGTGATGCTTCGCTCCCGCACGGGGCGCGTGATCATGCCGGCCTGGCAGAAGCGGCAGCCGCGGGTGCAGCCGCGGAAGATCTCCACGGACATCCGCTCGTGCACCGTCTCGGCGAGCGGGACCAGCGGCTGCTTCGGGTACGGCCACTCGTCGAGGTCCATCACGGTGTGCTTGGACACCCGCCACGGCACGCCGGGGGCGTTCGGCACGACGCGGCCGATCCGGCCGTCGGCCAGGTACTCCACGTCGTAGAACTTGGGAACGTAGACCCCGCCGGTGCGGGCCAGGCGCAGCAGCAGCTCGTCCCGGCCGCCCGGGCGGCCTTCGGCCTTCCAGGCGCGGATGATCTCCGTGATGTCGAGGACGGCCTGCTCGCCGTCGCCGACCACGGCGCAGTCGATGAAGTCCGCGATCGGCTCCGGGTTGAAGGCGGCGTGGCCGCCGGCCAGGACGATCGGGTCCTCGACGGTGCGGTCCTTGGCCTCCAGCGGGATGCCGGCCAGGTCGAGCGCGGTCAGCATGTTCGTGTAGCCGAGCTCGGTGGAGAACGACAGGCCGAACACGTCGAAGGCCTTCACCGGGCGGTGGGCGTCCACGGTGAACTGCGGGACGTCGTGCTCGCGCATCAGCGCCTCGAGGTCCGGCCAGACGCTGTAGGTGCGCTCGGCGAGCACGCCCTCACGCTCGTTCAGCACCTCGTAGAGGATCATGACGCCCTGGTTGGGCAGCCCGACCTCGTAGGCGTCGGGGTACATCAGCGCCCAACGGACGTCGCAGGCGTCCCAGTCCTTGACGGTCGAGTTCAGCTCGCCGCCGACGTACTGGATCGGCTTCTGGACGTGCGGGAGGAGGGCCTCCAGGCGTGGGAAGACCGATTCGACAGTCATGTACTAGGAACCCTTACGACGTGATTCGGTGCCGCGAGTCGGCACGGGAGGGGTGACCCTCAAGGGTAGCCCAATCCGGGGAACGGGCCGTCTGCCCCGGTTCACGGGCCCTCCGCGCTCCGGCGCGACCCCGGACGGCCGGTCTCCGCCCGCACCCGCCGGTCTCCGCCCGGGCCCGCCGGTGGCCTCCCGCACCCGCTGGTGCCCGCCCCGGCACGCGCGGTGGGCGCCCGCCGGCCGGTGCCGTCCGCCGTTGACACGCCCGGACGGGCCGTGCGGTACTGACAGGGCTCCGCCAAAGACATCTGCACCCCTTCCGGACAAGGAAGTTGAGTCGTACGCTCGGCCCTCGTCGGTTTTCCGGCCGGCACGCCTCTCCCTCCCCACGGGCCGCCCCCGGACGGCCCCGTCCGTCCCCGCACGGCCGCCGTTCCCGGCCCGCGGTGCCACGCCCAGCCCCGTCCCCCTCCCCCGTCCCCCCGCCCGCACGCCGTGCCCGGCGGCGCACCCGCACGCCCGCGCCCCGGCGGCCGTACGACCGGCGCAAGGAGAACCATGACCGACACCGGTCGGCGGATCCGCCCGCTCCGGACCCTCGACACCCGGCCGGCCCGCTACCCCACGCCCGCCCAGGCCGAGTCCGCCGCACGGCGGCTCGCCCTGCGGCACCCGGACCGCTGCCGGCTGCGCGAGGTGGGCCGCTCCCGGGCCGGCCGCCCGCTGCTGCTGCTCTCCGTGGACCGCGGCCCGCGGGCCGCCCTGGTGGTCGGCGGCCCGCACCCCAACGAACGGATCGGCACCGCCGGGACCGTCCGGCTCGCCGAGGTGCTGCTCGACCGCCCCGCCCGCCCCGGGCTCTCCTGGCACCTGCTGCTCTGCCTCGACCCCGACGGCGCCGCGCTCAACGCCGGCTGGCTGGACGGCCCGCTCACCATGCGGCGCCACTACGAGCACTTCTTCCGCCCGTCCTTCGAGGAACAGCCCGAGCTGCTGCCCGCCCCCGGCTCCGGCCGCCCGCCGATGCCGGAGTCCCTGGCGCTGACCGGACTGATCGACGAACTGCGCCCGTTCCTCCAGTGCTCGCTGCACGGGGTGGACTTCGGCGGCGCGTTCGCCCAGCTCACCCGCCCTGTCCCGGGCCTGGCCGGGCGCTTCGCCCGCTCCGCGCAGCGGGCCGGCGTCCCGCTCGACGTGGACTCCTACGACGCGATCGGCTGGGCCAGCCCGGACCCGGGCACCTACCTGATGCCGGCCCCGGGCGCCGGGGGCTCCCGGGCCCTGCCGGACGAGCCCG
The DNA here is from genome assembly GCF_042802135.1 of Kitasatospora sp. NPDC057512. Taxonomy (NCBI): domain Bacteria; kingdom Bacillati; phylum Actinomycetota; class Actinomycetes; order Kitasatosporales; family Streptomycetaceae; genus Kitasatospora; species Kitasatospora sp. NPDC057512. Next base: position 7,214 of record NZ_JBHVET010000168.1, on the reverse strand, counting down.
AGCTGTCCACCTGGTCGTACGCGGCCCGGTACGGCGCGGTCACCGCGGTGCTGGAGGTCCCTATGTGGGCCGTCGACGCGGTCGGCGACGCCCGTCTCCACCCGGCCGGCCCGCGGGCCCTCGCGGCGGCCGCCCGCGACCTCACCGCACGCGCCGGGGAACTCGCCGCCCTGCTCCCGAGCGTCCGCGCGCACCGGCCCGGGGCGCACGGCCACGAGGCGTACGGCCCGCTGCTGCGCACCGCCGAGTCCAGCCTGGCGGTCGCCCCGCGGGTGGCCGAGGAGTGGCTGGAGCGCTGGGGCGCCGAACCGCTCACCGCCTCCCGGGTGACCACCGCCGGACTGGTCGCCGCCCGCGTGCCGCTGCGGGTCGCGTCGATCCTGCTGCGGCTGCTCGCCGACACCCGCGGCCCCGGTACCGAGGCCGCCCGCGACCGCGCCCGCGCCGTCGTCGCCGACAGCCTCGACCGGCTGCGCCACCGCTTCGGCACCCGCTGGGTCCCCGTCCAGGAGCAACTCGCCCACCAGACCCGCGCCGTCCTCACCACCGCCGACTGCCTCCTCTGACCCGCCCCGGCCACCACCACCGCCGGGGCGGAATCCGGCTGCCGGGTACGGGTGTTGGGTCGGGTGACGGGACGACGTGGGCGGCGGCGGTGGAGGGTGGGGCAGGTGGCGGGGAACTCGGGGGAGGCCGGGGGGCGGTCGGTGGCCGGGCGGGTGTTCGCGGTGCTGGAGGCGTTCGACGGGGAGCGGGAGTCGCTGCGGCTGGCCGAGATCGCGCGGCAGGCCGGCCTTCCGGCGCCGACGGCGCTGCGGATGGTGCGGGAGCTGGTCGCCTGGGGTGCGCTGGAGCGGCAGCGGGACGGCGGGTACCGGCTGGGGCGGCGGCTGTGGGCGCTGGGGTCGCTGGCGCCGTGCCTGCGCCGGATCCGGGAGTTGGCGCAGCCGGCCCTGCGGGAGCTGCACGAGCGGACCGGGCAGACCGCGCTGGTGGCGGCACTGGACGGCCGTTCGGCGCTGCTGCTGGACCGGCTGCCGGGTGCGGCGGTGCGGTCCTCGCCGTTCCAGGTGCGGGTGGGCGGGCGGATGGACCTGCACGCCACGGCGGTGGGCCGGGTGCTGCTGGCGCACGCGCCGGAGGCGCTGGTGCGGGAGGTGGCGGCGGGTCTGTCCGCGGCGGGCGCGCGGCACACCCGGTACACGGTGGTGGCGCCGGGCCGGCTGGCCCGGGAGCTGGCGGCGGTGCGGCGCGGGGGCGTCGGGTACGCGCGCCGGGAGATGCAGCCGGTGTACGGGGCGGCGGCCGTGCCGGTGTTCCATCCGGACGGTTCGCTGCTGGCCGCGCTGGGGCTGGTGGTGGCCGTCCCCGTCGATCCGGCCCGGTACGAGGGGCTGTTGCGCGAGGCGGGGCGGCTGATGGCGGCCGAGGTCGCGCGCTCGGTGGCCGCGGAGGGGGCCCGTCCCACCGGATGACCCGGACCGCCACCGCGTTCCACTGGGTGGAACGCCGTGGTGGCCAGGAACCGCCGGTAGCGGGCACCCTGGTGCGCGAAACGGGCGAACGCGCAGGCATCGGAGGCCGCAGTGCACAGCAGCGGTGGCAGGGCCCCGGCCGCGCGGGGCGTCGCCCCGTCGGCGGGCCGTCCGTGCCGCCGCGGCCGATGTCGTGCCCTCGACCGCGCCCGTGGCACCGGTGTGCCCGGCGCCCTGTGCGGTACCTCGGCCTGAGCGGCGTCTGACGCCGCGCCGCGGGACCGTCTGACGGTCCGACGGCCCGGATCCGGCCACGACCGAAGGCCGACCCCTCTCCCTCTCCCCCGCCGTGCGCGCCCGCGCCCGGCGGCGGTCCCGTACGCCCTCCACCGGCACCACCAAGGAGTCACCCATGCCCAGCAGACCCGTGCCCGCCGCCCGGCGCGCCCTCCGCCCGTTCGCCGTCCCCAAGGCCGTGCCCGCCGCCGGCCTGGCGGCCGTGCTGCTCGCGGGCTGCTCCTCGGCCGGCCCGGCCGGCCCGGGCGGCGCGGGCGCCGACGGGGTTCCGGTGCGCGGCGGCACCCTGAAGTACGCGGTGGCGGTCGGCACGTCCTGCCTGGACCCGCACGTCAGCCCCGGCGACGTGACGGCGGTGATCCAGCGCAACGTCTTCGACTCGCTGGTGTACCTGGACGACAAGGGCGCCTTCCACCCGTGGCTGGCGAAGTCCTGGCAGATCTCGCCGGACGCCAGGACGTACACCTTCCAGCTGCGCGAGGGCGTCACCTTCCACGACGGCACGGCCTTCGACGCGGCGGCGGTGAAGGCCAACCTGGACCACGTGAAGGCCCCGGGGACCAAGTCGCTGTACGCGGCCAGCCTGCTCGGTCCGTACACCGGTTCGGAGGTGGTGGACCCGCTCACCGTCCGGGTCTCCTTCTCCGAGCCGTACGTGCCGTTCCTGCAGGCGGCCGCCACCCCGTACCTGGGCATCGCCTCGCCCAGGTCGCTGACGGAGAAGGCCGACCAGCTGTGCGCGGGCGGCGCGAACTCGGTGGGCACCGGGCCGTTCAGGGAGACCGAGTACGTCAAGAACGACCACGTCGAGTTCAAGCGCAACGACGCCTACGCCTGGGCGCCGGAGGGCGCCGCGAACCAGGGCGCGCCGTACCTGGACGGGCTGACGATCCGCTTCCTGCCCGAGGACTCGGTCCGCTCCGGCGCGCTGACCAGCCGCCAGGTGGACGCGGCCACGCTGCCGGTCACCGCGGTGCGCACCGTCCGGGCGGCCACCGGTGTCGAGGTGAGCCGGACGCAGAACCCGGGCGTGGTCTACTCGCTGTTCCTGAACTCCACCCGGGGCGCGCTGCGGGACGAGCGGGTGCGCCGGGCCGTCCAGCGGGCGGTGGACGTGGACGCGCTGGTCAGGAGCATCTACTTCGGCGAGTACGAGCGCGCCTGGAGTCCGCTGAGCCCGACCACCCCGGCGTCGTACGAGGCCGGGCTGAAGGGCGCGCTCCCGCACGACCCGGCGGCGGCCGGCCGGCTACTGGACGAGGCCGGCTGGAGCGCCCGGGACGGGGACGGCTACCGGGTGAAGGACGGGCAGCGGCTGACCCTGCACTGGCCGTACATCGCCTCGCTGGTGCGGGACCAGCGCGACACCCTGGCGGCGGGCATCCAGGCCGACCTGAAGAAGGCCGGGATCGAGCTCGTGCGCGACTCGATCGACAACGGCACCTACTTCAAGATCTACGCGAGCGGCGACTACGACCTGTGGGACAACTCCTGGGTGCGGGCCGATCCGGCGATCCTGGCCGGCTTCTACCTCTCTTCCAACACCCCGGCCGCCGGCGGCCAGAACGTCTCGCTGAGCAGCGACCCGGAGCTGGACGGCTGGCTGACGGCGGGTGCGGCGACGACCGACCCGGCGGCCCGCAAGGCGAACTACACCAAGGCCGAGCGGTGGGCGGTCGAGCACGGCACGGTGCTGCCGCTGTACGTGACCACCAATCTGATCGGGCGGTCCAAGGACGTCCGGGGCCTGGCGTTCGACGCGAACGCCTGGCCGCAGTTCGCGGGTGTCTGGAGGTCCAGGTGACCCGCGCGGCCCGCGCGCTGCTGCACCGGCTGGGCGGCGCCGTCCTGGTGCTGTGGGGCGCGGCCACCCTGGGGTTCCTCGCGCTGCACCTGGTGCCCGGCGACCCGGTGTCGACCCTGCTCGGCGGCTCGGTGACCACCGGCTCGGCGGCCGTCCGGGCCGAGATCACCCGGGAGTTCGGGCTGGACCGTCCGCTGTTCGCGCAGTACCTGACCTTCCTCGGCCGGCTGCTGGGCGGCGACCTCGGCCGCTCCTACCAGCAGCAGCAGCCGGTGAGCCGGATCATCGGCGAGCAGCTCGGCCCGACCGCTGCGCTCGCCCTGACGGCCTTCGGGCTGATCCTGCTGTTCGCCCTGGTGTCCGCGGTGACCACGGCCGGGCGGCGCCGGGCGGTGCGCGGCGCGGCGTCCGGGGCGGAGCTGCTGGCGGTCTCCACCCCGCCGTTCTGGCTGGGCGTGCTGCTGCTCACGCTGTTCTCCTTCCACCTGCGGCTGTTCCCGGTCGCCGGGGCGGAGGGCTGGCAGTCGCTGGTGCTGCCGGCGGTGACGCTGGCGGTGCCGTTCGGCTCGCTGCTCTCGCAGGTGCTGCGGGAGGGCCTGGAGTCGGCGCTGCACGAGCCGTTCGCGCTGACCGCCCGCTCGCGCGGGATCGGCCCGCTGGCGCTGCGCGGCCGGCACGCGCTGCGGCACGCGCTGGTGCCGGCGGTCACGATGGGCGGCTGGCTGGTGGGCGGGCTGCTGGGCGGGACGGTCCTGGTGGAGACGGTGTTCGCCCGGCCGGGTCTCGGCCGGGTGGCGCTGGACGCGGTCACCGGGCACGACCTGCCGGTGGTGATCGGGCTGATCCTGCTGTCCGCCGCCGTCTACCTGGTGGTGAACACCGTGGTGGACGCGCTCTACCTGCTGATCGACCCGCGGCTGCGCGGCGCGGGCCGGGTGCGGGAGGTGGCGGCATGACCGGCTCCGTCCTCCCGGCCCCCGAACCGGGCGCGCCCGGAACGCCCGCCGCACGGCCGTCCGCCCCCGAACCGGCCGTCGCCGAGCCATCCGTCCCCGGACCGCCCGCCCGGGCGGTCCGTTCGGGCGGTGGGCGGGCCTCCCGGGTGCGGCCCGGCGTGCTGCTCGCCGCGCTGGTCCTGGCGGCGGCGGTGCTCGCCTGCGCCTGGCCCGGGCTGCTCGCGCACGCCGACCCGACGGCGGCCGACCCGGTCGCCGCACTCACCCCGCCCGGGTCCGAACACTGGCTGGGCACCGACCAGTTGGGCCGGGACGTGTACACCCGGGTGGTGCACGGCGCCCGGTACTCGCTGCTGATCGGGCTCGGCGCGACGGCGCTGTCGGTCCTGGCGGGCCTGCTGGTCGGCCTGCCGGCCGCGCTGTCCGGCCGGATCGGCGACCAGGTGGCGATGCGGGCGGTGGACGTCCTGCTGGCGCTGCCCGAACTGCTGCTCGCGCTGCTGGTGATCGCGGTGGTGGGGCCGGGCACCGGCAACGCGCTGCTGGCCATCGCGATCGCGGCCACCCCCGGGTTCGCCCGGCTGGTGCGCGGGCAGGCGATGGTGGTGCGCGGCTCGGAGTACGTGCGCGCCGCGACGGCGCTCGGGGTGCCCCGGACGGCCGTGGTGCTGCGGCACGTCCTGCCGAACACGCTGGGGCCGTTGACGGTGCCCGCCACGCTGGCCGTCGGCACCGCCGTGGTCTCCGGCTCGGCGCTCAGCTTCCTCGGGCTCGGGCCCAAGGCGCCCGCCCCGGAGTGGGGGGCGATGCTCTCCCAGGGCCGCGACTTCCTGTCCACCGCCTGGTGGATCGCGGTCTTCCCGGGGGCCGCGATCACCGCCGCGGTGGTCGCGATCACCGTGCTCGGCCGACAGTTGCACCGCCGCCTGGAAGGACGGACGCCATGAGCCCGACCGACACCGTGGAACCAGTCGACGCCATGAGCCCGACCGACACCACGGAACCAGCCGAAGCCATCCGCCCGATCGTCGAACTGGAGGGCCTGAGCGTCGAGTTCGGGCACGGCAGGCGGCGGACCACGGCGGTGGCCGGGGTGTCGCTGTCGCTGTCGGCGGGCGAGTGCCTGGCGCTGGTCGGCGAGTCCGGCTCGGGCAAGAGCGTCACGGCCCGGACGCTGGTCGGGCTGACGGCCCCCGGTGCCGCCGTACGGGCCGAACGGTTCCTGGTCGAGGGCCGGGACGCGGCCGCCTTCGGCGAGCGGGAGTGGCGCCGGGTGCGCGGCCGCACCGTCGGGCTGGTGCTCCAGGACGCGCTGTCCGCGTTGGACCCGCTGCGCCGGGTGGGCGCCGAGGTGGGCGAGCCGCTGCTCGCGCACCGCGTCCTGCCGAAGGCCGAAGTGCCGGGCCGGGTCGAGGAGTTGCTGCGCGACGTCGGGGTGCCGGAGCCGGCCGGACGGGCCCGGCAGTACCCGCACCAGCTCTCCGGCGGGCTGCGCCAGCGGGCGCTGATCGCCTCCGCGCTGGCGGCCGGCCCGCGGGTGCTGGTCGCGGACGAGCCGACCACCGCGCTGGACGTCACCGTGCAGGCCCAAGTACTGGACCTGTTGGGCGAGTTGAAGGCCAAGGGGACGGCTCTGCTGCTGATCAGCCACGACCTGGCGGTGGTGGCCCGGCTGGCGGACCGGATCGCGGTGATGAAGGACGGCCGGATCGTGGAGAGCGGCCCGGCCGGGCGGGTGCTGGGCGCGCCCGAACACCCGTACACCCGGGTCCTGCTGGCCGCCGCCCCCGATCCGGACCGCCCGGGGCCGCCCGCCGCGACCACCGACGACGGGGCCGACGACGGTGGGACCGGAACCAACGACGGAGCCGGCGACGACGGGAAGGCCCGGCTCCTCACCGTCCGCGGCCTGGTGAAGCGCTACCGCACCCCGGACGGCGGCCTGCGGGAGGCCGTCGCCGACGTGTCGTTCGGCCTCGCACCCGGCGAGACCCTGGGCATCGTCGGCGAGTCCGGCTCCGGCAAGAGCACCACCGCCCAGCTGGTGATGGGCATGCTGGCCCCGGACGCCGGGGAGGTGCTGCTGGACGGCCGGCCGTGGAGCGCACTGCCCGAACGCGAGCGCCGCCCGGCCCGGCCCGCGGTGCAGCTGGTCCACCAGGACCCGCTGGCCTCCTTCGACCCGCGCTTCACCGTCCGGCGGATCCTGGCCGAGGCGCTGGCGGTCGCCGGGGTGGCCCGCGGCGCGGCCCGGCGGGAGCGGGCGGTCGAGCTGCTGACCCAGGTGGGCCTCGGCGAGCAGCACCTGGAGCGCAGGCCGCGCGGACTGTCCGGCGGGCAGCGCCAGCGGGTGGCGATCGCCCGGGCGCTGGCCACCGGGCCGCGGCTGCTGGTCTGCGACGAGCCGGTGTCGGCGCTGGACGTCTCGGTGCAGGCGCAGGTGCTGGAGCTGCTGGCCCGGCTGCGGGCCGAACTGGGCCTGGCGATGCTGTTCATCTCGCACGACCTCGCGGTGGTGCGGCAGGTGAGCGACCGGGTGCTGGTGATGAAGGACGGCCGGGCGGTCGAACACGGTCCCGCCGAACGGGTGTTCCGCTCGCCGGAGCATCCGTACACCCGGCAGCTGCTGGCGGCGGTGCCCCGGCTGCCCGCCCGGGCCCCGGCCGCCTGACGACCCACGGC
>NZ_JBHVET010000167.1:0-12755 GCF_042802135.1 Kitasatospora sp. NPDC057512 | reverse complement strand
GCGCGGCCTGGCGCTTCTCCCAGGCGTCGCCGGCCCGGGTGCGGCGCACCGCGAGCGCGGGGCCCTCGGCGAGCAGGTGGTGCGGGGCGGCGTAGGTGATCTCGACGGTCACGGTGTCGCCGGGGCGCACCGGCTCCTCGGGCTTACTACTGTGCTCGTCGTTCAACCCTCGAAGGCTCGGGTTGAAGTGCACCAGCCGGTTGTCGGGGGCGCGGCCGGAGAGCCGCCGGGTCTGGTCGTCCTTCTTGCCCTCGCCCTCGGCGACCAGGATCTCCAGGGTCCGCCCGACCTGCTTCTTGTTCTCCTCCCAGGAGATCTCCTCCTGGAGGGCGATCAGCCGGTCGTAGCGGGCCTGTACGACCTCCTTCGGCACCTGGTCCGCCATCTCCGCCGCCGGGGTTCCGGGGCGCTTGGAGTACTGGAAGGTGAAGGCGTTGGTGAAGCGGGCCTCGCGGACGACGTGCATCGTCTCCTCGAAGTCCTCCTCGGTCTCGCCGGGGAAGCCCACGATGATGTCGGTGGAGATGGCCGCGTCCGGCATCGCCTCGCGGACCTTCCGGATGATCCCGAGGAAACGCTCCTGCCGGTAGGAGCGGCGCATCGCCTTGAGGACGCGGTCCGAGCCGGACTGGAGCGGCATGTGCAGCTGGTGCATCACGTTCGGGGTCTCGGCCATCGCGGCGATCACGTCGTCGGTGAAGTCGCGCGGGTGCGGCGAGGTGAAGCGGATCCGCTCCAGGCCCTCGATCTGCCCGGCGGCGCGCAGCAGCTTGGAGAAGGCCTCGCGGTCGCCCAGGTCGGAGCCGTAGGCGTTGACGTTCTGGCCGAGCAGGGTCACCTCGATGACGCCCTCGCCCACCAGCGCCTCGATCTCGGCGAGGACGTCGCCGGGGCGGCGGTCCTCCTCCTTGCCGCGCAGCGCGGGGACGATGCAGAAGGTGCAGGTGTTGTTGCAGCCGACCGAGATGGCGACCCAGGCGGCGTACGCGGATTCGCGGCGGGTCGGCAGGGTGGAGGGGAAGGTCTCCAGCGACTCCAGGATCTCGACCTGGGCCTTGCGCTCGACCGCGGCCCGCTCCAGCAGCGCCGGCAGGTGGCCGATGTTGTGGGTGCCGAAGACCACGTCGACCCAGGGGGCGCGCTTGACGATGGTCTCGCGGTCCTTCTGGGCCAGGCAGCCGCCGACGGCGATCTGCATGCCCTTGTGGCGGGTCTTGACCGGCGCGAGCTGGCCGAGGTTGCCGTACAGCTTGTTGTCGGCGTTCTCGCGCACCGCGCAGGTGTTGAACACCACCAGGTCCGGGTCGCCCTCGGGCCCGGCCTTGACGTACCCCGCGTCCTCCAGCAGGCCGGACAGCCGCTCGGAGTCGTGGACGTTCATCTGACAGCCGTGCGTGACGACCTTGTAGCTCTTCAATCCGCTCTCACCGCTCACCAGACCAGGGTACGGGCAGCGGCGAAGGGCTTTTCCCGGAGCTTCCACCACCCGTTCCCCTCCCGTTCGGCCGGAGCGCCTGGCAGTATCCCTGCATGACCCCCACCACTCCGTACCGTCTCGGCGCCGCCGTCCGTGCCGCGGCCCGCAGCCCGTTGTGGCGGACGGTGCTGGTGCTGGTCCTGCTGGTGGCGGGGTTCGGCGGCTGGTGGCTGTCGGCGGGCCGCTCGCCCGGGTACCCGCGCGGCGAGGTCCGCTTCGCCACCGGGGTGCAGCGCGGCGTCTACGACCGGTACGGGCAGCTGCTGCAGGGCCACGTCTCGCGGGCGATGCCGGGGGTGCGGCTGGCCCTGGACAACTCCGAGGGCTCGATCGACAACATCGCCCGGGTGATCGACGGCCGGGACACCTTCGCGATCGCCACCGCCGACGCCGTCGCCGACTACCACGACCCCGGCAAGGAGAAGCTGCGGGCGATCGCCCGGCTGTACGACGACTACCTGCAGCTGGTCGTCCCGGCCTCCTCCCCGGTGCGCCGCACCGCCGACCTCAAGGGCCTGAAGGTCGGCGTCGGGCTGCCGCAGTCCGGGGTGAACCTGGTGACCAGGCGGCTGCTGACCGCCGCCGGGCTGGACCCGGACCACGACATCGTCCCGGTGCCGAAGGGCGTCGGCGAGGCCGCCGACGCCCTGCGCGCGGGCACGCTGGACGCCTTCTTCTGGTCCGGCGGCCTGCCCACCAGCGCGCTCACCGACCTCTCCGACCACGTCCCGATCCGGATCGTGCCGCTGGGCGACCTCTCCGAGGCCCTGCACAGGGCCGAGGGCGGCGGCACCGACGCCTACCGGGCGGCCACCATGCCCAAGGGCACCTACCCGAACGCCGAGCCCAAGGACGCCGTCGCCACGGTGGCCGTGCCCAACCTGCTGATCACCCGGGACGACGCGGACCCGGGCCTGGTCGAGGGCATGACCCGCGCGGTGATCGACAGCCGGGACCAGATCGGCGCCCAGGTGCACGCGGCCCAGCTGGTCGACCTGCGCACCGCCGTCTACACCGACCCGCTCCCGCTGCACACCGGCGCGGCACGCTACTACCGCTCGGTGAAGCCGTAGGACCCCCGCCCCGGCGGCTACTTCTCCCCGACGGCTACTTCTCCGGCCGCGGCACCGCCAGCGTCACCGCGAGCCCGGTCGGCTTGACCGGCGCGAAGCCGAGCGTGCCGCCGCCGGCCGCCAGCAGGGTGCGGGCGATGGACAGCCCGAGCCCCGAACCGTCCACGTTCTGGTGCCGCGGGCTGCGCCAGAACCGGTCCCCGGCCCGGGACAGCTCGTCCTCGGTGAGGCCGGGCCCGGCGTCGGTGACGGTCACCGCGACCTCGTCCCGGCGCACCGCGACCCGCAGCCGCACCTCGCTGCCGGGCGGGCCGAACTTGAGCGCGTTGTCGACCACGGCGTCCAGGGCCGAGCCGAAGCCGATCGGGTCGGCCATCCCGATCGCCAGCGCCGGGCCGTCCCAGCGCAGCGTGATCCCGCGCTGCTCGGCCGCCGGCCGCCAGGCGTCGACCCGGGCCAGGGTGAGCTCGGCGAGGTCGGTGCGCTCCGGTTCGGGGCGGGCGTGCTCGGCGGTGGCCAGCCCGAGCAGGTCGTCCAGCACCCGGGCCAGCCGGACGCCCTCCTCCCGTACGCCGCTGAGCTCCTCCTCGTGGCCCTCGGGCAGTTCCAGGCCGAGCAGCTCGACCCGCAGCAGCAGGGCCGACAGCGGGTTGCGCAGCTGGTGCGAGGCGTCCGCGACGAAGGCCTTCTGCTGGTCCATGGCGAGCACCACGTGGTCCGCCATCTCGTTGAACGAGCGGGCCAGCCGCTGGAGTTCGGGCGGTCCGCCGCCGGGGGCGACCCGGGCGGCCATCCGGCCGGTGGCGATGTCGTGGGTGGCCCGGTCCAGGGTGCGCACCGGGCGCAGCACCCACTCGGTGAGCCGGACGGCGAGCAGCACGGCGACGATCATCGCGGCGGCCTCGCCCGCGACGAGCACCAGCCACTTGTGCAGCACCCGGGTGCGCAGCGCCTCGGTCGGGGACTCGCTCAGCACCACCGCGACCACGTCGCCGTCGCGCACCACCGGGGCGGCGACGATGATCGTCCGGTCCGGCGTCCACGGCCAGACCTGCGGCGGGTTGTGGCTGCGCCGCCCGTCCAGCGCCTCCTGGAAGGCCTGGGCGCCCCAGCCGTCGCCGGGCACCCGCCAGTCGCCCGGGGCGGCGGCGATCGCCACGCCGTCGCGCTGGAAGATGCCCAGGCGGACGCCGTACAGGTCGTGGTAGCGGCGGACCTCGGAGAGGATCGCGCGCTGCCGGCTGAGGTCGCCCGGGGCGGGTTCCGGGTCGCCCTTGCGGGCGGAGTCGGCGGCCCCGGAGGTGGGCAGGTCCTGGGCGAGGCGGGCGGCGTCGTCGAGCCGGTCGACGACCACCTTGGTCTGCTCGGCCGCCGCGACCGCCGCCGCGAGCGGCAGCCCCAGGGCGGCCAGGACGCAGAGCATGAGGGCGATCAGGATGCCGAGCAGGCGGGTGCGCACGTGCGGTCAGTGCTCCGCGGGAGCGGGGGCGGACGGGGCGGGGGCGGACGATTCGGCCGCGGCGGGCGCCGGACAGTCGGGGATCAGCCGGTAGCCGACCCCGCGCACGGCCTCGACCAGCCCGGGCAGCGCCAGCTTGTTGCGCAGCGAGCCGATGTGCACCTCCAGGGTGCGCCCGTTGCCCTCCCAGCCGCTGCGCCAGACCTCGCTGAAGATCTGCTCGCGCCGGTAGACCACGCCCGGGCTCTGGGCGAGCAGCGCCAGCAGGTCGAACTCCTTGCGGGTGAGCGGCACGTCGCGGCCGTCCACGCTGACCCGGCGGCGCTCCCGGTCGATCCGGATGCCGCGGGACTCCAGCGGGCCGCGCTGCTGCGGCACGCTGTCGGGCGCGGGCACCGGCACCGCGGCGGGGGCGGCGCCGCGGCGGGCCACGGCGTGGATGCGGGCGAGCAGCTCGCCCATGTCGTACGGCTTGGTGACGTAGTCGTCGGCGCCCAGGTTGAGGCCGTGGATCCGGGAGCGGACGTCGGCGCGGGCGGTGACCATGATCACCGGGACGCCGCTGCCGGCCCTGATCCGGCTGCACACCTCGAAGCCGTCGCGGTCGGGCAGCCCGAGGTCGAGCAGCACCACGCGGTACGGCTCGTTGCCGTCCGGCACCAGGGCGTCCAGCGCCTCGTGCCCGCTGCGGGCGTGCCGAACCTGGAAGCCGTGCCGGCCCAGCACCGCGACCAGCGCGGCGGCCACGCGTTCGTCGTCCTCGACGAGCAGAAGTCGCATCCTGTTCTCCTCCTTCCCCCACCTGATCACCACTGATCACCGGGCCGATCGGTCAGGTCCCGGTCCTGCGCAGTATGAGCCAGTGAACGGCCCGACGCCAGGTTCGACCGCGCACCGGGCCCGTGGGGGACGGGGAGCACCGGAGCGGATTCCCGCTGTGACATGCCCCGTCGGCGCCCGCGCGAACAGCGCGTGGGCGACGCGTGGCCGTTTCGTGATCCTCAAGTTCCGCTCAGATCGGCTGACGGCGAACGGCCACGGCTCCTAAGGTCGGCCCACCGGGGGCCGCGGCTCCGCCGGCCGCGGCCCCCGGATTCGTACCACCACTGCCTCCCAAGGGAGTTGAGACTTCTCGGGCAGGCGTTATTCGACGACAGAGGGAGCAGGCGCGATGACCGAGAGCCCGGTCGAGGACTCAACCACCGCAGCCGCCCCCCTGGTCGTGCTGAGCAAGGTCAACAAGCACTACGGCGCGCTGCACGTGCTGCAGGACATCGACCTCAGGATCGCCCAGGGCGAGGTGGTCGTACTGATCGGCCCGTCCGGTTCGGGCAAGTCGACGCTCTGCCGGACGATCAACCGGCTGGAGACGATCGACTCCGGCACGATCACCATCGACGGCCGGCCGCTGCCCGACGAGGGCAGGGAGCTGGCCCGGCTGCGCGCCGAGGTCGGCATGGTGTTCCAGAGCTTCAACCTGTTCGCGCACAAGACCGTGCTGGAGAACGTGGTCATCGGCCAGGTGAAGGTGCGCAAGGTGCCCCGCCCGCAGGCCGAGAAGACCGCCCGGGAGCTGCTGGAGCGGGTCGGCGTCGGCGCGCAGGCGGACAAATTCCCGGCCCAGCTCTCCGGCGGCCAGCAGCAGCGCGTGGCGATCGCCCGGGCGCTGGCGATGAAGCCCAAGGTGATGCTCTTCGACGAACCCACCTCGGCGCTGGACCCGGAGATGGTCAACGAGGTGCTGGAGGTCATGCGCCAACTGGCCGCGGACGGCATGACGATGGTCGTGGTCACCCACGAGATGGGCTTCGCGCGCTCCGCCGCCAACCGGGTGCTGTTCATGGCCGACGGCAGGATCGTCGAGCAGAACACCCCGGACGCCTTCTTCACCGCACCGCGCTCCGACCGCGCCAAGGACTTCCTCTCGAAGATCCTCCACCACTGACGCTTCGAGACCGGCGGGGCCGCCTCCGGCACCGGCGCCGGCCGGCCCCGCCCGTGCACGCCTTCCCAGACTCCAGAGCCCGGTTGACACCGCGGCCCACCCCCAGGAGAACCCTCATGAGGACGTCCCGCACCCTCGCCGTCGCGCTCTGTGCCGTCGCGCTCACCGCCACCGCCGCCTGCGGCAAGGACGGCACCCCCGGCACCACCGCCGCGAGCAGCGGCGGCAGTGCCGCCCCGAAGCTGCCGAGCTACACGGTCAAGGCCGACGTCAAGGTCGACTCCGCGGTCCTCGCCGAGGCCAGGAAGCGCGGCCAGCTGATCATCGGCGCCAAGGCCGACCAGCCGAACCTCGGCTGGGAGGACGTCGCCAGCGGCGACCGCAGCGGCTTCGACATCGAGATCGCCAAGATGATCGCCGCCGACCTCGGCTTCACCCCGCAGCAGATCAAGTGGCAGACCCTGGTCTCCTCGCAGCGCGAGCCGGCCATCGCCAAGGGCCAGATCGACTTCTACGTCGGCACCTACAGCATCAACGACGAGCGCAAGAAGTCCGTCTCCTTCGCCGGGCCGTACTACATCGCCGGCCAGGACCTGCTGGTGAAGGCCGACAACACCTCGATCACCGGCGCCGAGAGCACCACCGGCAAGAACGTCTGCACCGCCACCGGCTCGACCTCGATCCAGAACATCAAGCAGTACAACCCGAAGGTCACCCAGTTCGACACCTACTCGGCCTGCGTCGAGAAGCTGATGTCCGGCGAGGTCGACGCGGTCACCACCGACGACGCGATCCTCAAGGGCTACGCCTCCAAGTACGCCCCCAAGCTCAAGGTGGTCGGCAAGCCGTTCACCAAGGAGAACTACGGCGTCGGCCTCAACAAGGACGACAAGGCGCTGCGCGACGCCATCAGCGACGCCCTCAAGGCCCACGAGGACAACGGCGACTGGAAGAAGGCCTACGACGCGACCCTGGGCGCCTCCGGCTCCCCGGCGCCGGACGTCCCGGCCCTCGAGCGCTACTGATCCGCCCGCCGTACGTCGACATCCCGACCATGAACTGAGAGGAGGGCCGCCGGATGGGGTTCCTGTTCGAGGACGACAACTTCGCGTTGTTCCGCGACGGCTTCCTACAGACGATCGAGGTGAGCGCGCTCAGCGCTCTGCTCGCCCTGCTGCTGGGCACCCTGCTGGCGGCCTTCCGGGTCTCCCCGGTGCCGGTCCTGCGCGCCTTCGGCACCGCCTGGGTCACGCTCTTCCGCAACACCCCGCTGACCCTGCTGTTCTTCGCCGTCACCTTCGGCCTGCCGCCGCTGGGCGTGCACTTCAGCCACCTGGTGTTCGCGGTGCTGGCGCTCGGCGGGTACACCGCCTCGTTCGTCTGCGAGGTGATCCGCTCCGGCATCAACACCGTGCCGCTCGGCCAGGCGGAGGCCGCCCGCAGCCTGGGCATGTCCTTCGGCCAGACCCTCACCCTGGTCGTCCTGCCGCAGGCCACCCGGACCGTCCTGGGCCCGATGAGCAGCGTGTTCATCGCCCTGCCCAGGAACTCGGCGATCGCCGGCGCGTTCAGCGTCTCCGAGCTGTACAGCGCCCAGCAGACCTTCTCCGAGCGCGGCTACTCGATCTTCGCCATCTTCTTCTGGGTGGCCTGCGCCTACCTGCTGATCAGCGCGACGGTCGCCACGTTCTTCCGCTTCCTGGAATCCCGACTGGCGGTGGCCCGATGAGCTTCTTGAACCGCCAGGCCTCGGCCAGCGTCCTCTACGACGCCCCCGGTCCGAAGGCCTGCACCCGGTACCGCGCGTTCGGCGTCCTCTCGGTGCTCGGCATCGCCGGTCTCCTCTGGTACGTCTTCACCGCGCTGAACGACAACGGCCAGTTCGACCCCGACCTGTGGGACGCCTTCCAGTACAACACCGTCCAACAGCGGATCGTGGACGGCCTGGTGTCCACCCTGGAGGCCTTCGGCCTGGCCGCGCTGTTCTCACTGACCCTGGGCGCCCTGCTGGCGGCCGGTCAGCTCTCCGACCACAAGCCGGTCCGCTGGTTCTGCACCGCCTTCACCCAGTTCTTCCGGGCGATGCCGCTGCTGATCCTGATCGTCGGGCTCTACTACGCCTTCTTCGCCCAGCAGCCGATGTGGGCCCTGGTGCTCGGCCTCACCCTCTACAACGGGGCGGTCCAGGCCGAGATCATCCGCAGCGGCGTCAACGCCGTCCCGCGCGGCCAGGGCGAGGCGGCGTACGGGCTCGGCATGCGCAAGACCCAGGTGATGACGTCGATCCTGGTGCCGCAGGCCGTCCGTTCGATGCTGCCCTCGATGATCGGCCAGCTGGTCGTCACCCTCAAGGACACCTCGCTCGGCTTCGTCATCACCTACCACGAGCTGCTGTTCGTCGGTAAGGCGATCGCGAGTCAGCCGATCAACGCCGCGGGCTTCCCCTACATCCCCGTGGTACTGGTGATCGGACCGATCTACATCGCGATGTGCCTCCTGTTGACCGCGCTCGCACGCTGGATCGAAGCACGCGGCCGTCGCGGCGCGAACCGGCGCACTTCAGCTTCTGCTTGACGGACACGCAGGCGAACTGTTGCATTGCTCTTCGTGACACCTCCCGGGAGCATCCACGCGGCATATGCGGCAGCGGTAACTGACGCCGGCCGATCGGCCGGTTCGTGCCCGGAGGTTCCCTCATGGACCCGGTGATCGTGGTCGGGGCCGGACCGGTCGGTCTGGCCCTGGCCCTCGCCCTGGCCCGGCACGAGGTCCCCACCATCGTCCTGGACGAGGGCTCCGGCCTCTGCCCGGAGGGCCCGCGCAGCCTCGTCCTCGGCGCCGACACCGCCGCCTTCCTGACCCGGATCGGCTACCCGCGGGCCGTCTCGGACTCCGCGCTGTGGGACTCCTTCGCCGTCTGGCGCCGCCGCCAGGAGGTGCTGCGGATCGACCTCACCGACTCGCCCACCTTCCACCTGCCCCAGCACCGCCTCCAGCGCGGGCTGCGCGACGCCCTGACCGGCACCCCGCTGATCAGGCTGGTCCCGCTCAACCGGGTCGTCGAGCTCGAACAGGACCGGGACGGCGTCAGCCTCCGCACCACGGGCACCCAGGACGGCTCCACCACCTGGTGGCGCGGCAGCCACCTGGTCGGCTGCGACGGTGCCAGATCCACCGTCCGCAAGCTCCTGAAGATCCGCTTCCCCGGCCGCCCGGCGGTCGATCGCAACGCCATCGCCACCGTCCGGGTCGACCTGCCCTTCGACGGCGCCCGACTGCACCGCGAGCCCCCGTGGCGGGGCGACCGCGAGGCCTCCGCCCGTCCGCTGCCGGACGGCGTCTGGCGGCTCGACTGGCGGCTGCCCCCCGGCCGCCCCGCCGCCACCGAGACCGTCGACCCGCACGCCACCTGGCCCGGCATCGTCACCGGCGACACCCTGCTCACCCGGGTCACCTCCACCCTCACCGGCTGGTGCGGCGAACTGCCCCGCTTCGAACTGCTGGCCGCCGCCGACCACACCGCCCAGCAGCGGCTCGCCGCCCGCTTCCGCAGCGGCCGCTGCTTCCTGGCCGGCGACGCCGCCCACCTGCACGGCGCGCTCGGCATGCAGAACCTCGCGGACGGGCTGCGCGACGCCGACAACCTCGCCTGGCGGCTCGCCCTCGCCTGGCACCTCCACTCCGGCGGCCCGCAGCCCGGCGGCTCCCTGCTGGACGGCTACGAGGCCGAGCGGCGCGGGGCGGTCGGCGCCCGGCTGCGCGCGGTCGACCAGTCCATGCCGCTGCTGCGCCCGCTGCGCGGCTGGCAGCAGACCCGGCGCTCGCTGCTGGTCGGCGGCTTCCGCAAGCACGCCCCGCTGCTCGCCGACGGCCAGCTCGGCACCGGCCGGTTCGGCGGCGCGCCCGCCTACCCGGCGGCGCCCTCCGGCGTCCCGGCCCGGGTCCCGGTGCAGCGCGGCGCGCGCGGCACCACCTCGCTCAGCGAGCTGCTGCCCGCCACCGCACCCGGCGTGCTCGTCCCGGACCTGCCGGTGCTCGCCGACGACGGCACCCCCGACCACCTGCACGCCCGGCTCGGCACCACCTTCCTGCTGCTGCTGGTCGCCCCCGGCACCGCCGTCTGGTCCTCCGAGCACTGGCTCGGCGCCGGCCTGATGCCCCGTCTCGCCGAGGTCGCCGCCGCGCTGCCCGTCCCCGCCGAGGTGCTGGTCACCGAGGACTACCCGGGCGCCGGGCCGCACACCGTCCTGCTGATCCGCCCGGACGGCCACCTGGTCGGCGCCACCCAGGGAGCCGTCGCCGAGGACCTGCTCGCCCTCGCCGACCGCGCCCGCGGCGGCCCGGCCACGCTCGGCCCGGCCCCCGACCCGGCCGAGCAGCCCTCGCCCCAGCAGGTGGACTCCCCGAGCTGAGGCCTCCCCCGGTCCGGGGGTCTCAGCCCGCCACCGCCGTGGCCCGGCTCTCGCGGACCACCGTCACCCGGATCTGGCCCGGGTAGCTCAGCTCGGTGGAGACCTGGCGGGCGACCTCACGGGCGATCAGCTCCGCGCCGAGGTCGTCCACCGCGTCCGGGCGGACCATCACCCGGACCTCGCGGCCGGCCTGCATCGCGAACACCTCGGCCACGCCCTCGTGCGAGCGCGCGATCTCCTCCAACCGCGCCAGCCGCCGGACGTACAGCTCCAGCGACTCCTTGCGCGCGCCCGGCCGGCCGCCCGAGCAGCCGTCCGCGGCCTGGGTCAGCACGGCCGTCACGGTGCGCGGATCGACCTCGTTGTGGTGGGCGGCGATCGCGTGCACCACCTCGGCGGACTCGCCGTACCGCCGGGCGAGCTCCGCGCCGACCGCGGCGTGGCTGCCCTCCGACTCGTGGGTGAGCGCCTTGCCGATGTCGTGCAGCAGTGCCGCGCGTCGCACCGGCTCCGGGTCCACCCCGAGCTCGGCGGCCATCATCCCGGCCAGGTGCGCGGACTCCAGCAGGTGCCCGAGCACGTTCTGCCCGTACGACGCCCGGTAGCGCAACGAGCCCAGGGTACGGACGAGTTCGGGGTGCACCCGGTCGACCCGGGCGTCCAGCAGGGCGTCCTCGCCGGCCCGGACGCAGCGCTGCCCGACCTCCTCGCGGCTGCGCTCGTACAGGCTCTCGATCCGGGTCGGGTGGATCCGGCCGTCCTCGACCAACTGCTCCAGGGTGAGCCGGGCGGTCTCCCGGCGGACCGGGTCGAAGCAGGACAGCTGCACCGACTCGGGGGTGTCGTCGACGATCAGGTTCACGCCGGTGACCGCCTCGAAGGCGCGGATGTTGCGGCCCTCGCGGCCGATGATCCGGCCCTTCATGTCCTCGTTCGGCAGCCGCAGGACGGTGACGGCGCTCTCCGCGGTCTGCTCCGTCGCCAGCCGCTGGACCGCCCCGGCGACGATGTCCCGGGCCCGGCGCTCGCCCTCCTCCCTGGCCTCGCGCTCGATCTCCCGGACGGTGACCGCGGCCTCCCGCCGGGCCGAGTCCTCGGCCTCCCGCAGGAGTTCGGCGCGGGCCTGCGCGGCGGAGAGCCCGGCGGCCCGCTCCAACGCCGCCGCCCGCCGGGCGACCAGCGCCTCGGCCTCACCCCGGGACTGCTCCAACTCGGCCGAGCGCTCGACCAGTTCGTCCTCCCGGCGGCGCAGCCTGCGCAGCTCCTCGGCCATGTCCGCCTCGCGGCGGGCCAGTTCGGTCCGCTGCCGGGCGGACTGCTCCTCGGCCCACCGGCGGGCCTGCTCGGCCTCGGCCAGCGCGCTGCGCCGGGCCGCCCGGAGCCGCCCGATCGCCAGCCCGGCGGCCGCCACGACCACCAGCAGCAGGAGTGCGGCCGATCCGGCGACCGGCACCAGTGAGCCACTCGGGCCGGTGCCCGCCGAGATCCCCATTCCCGCCCACTCCCCCGTCGCCGCGCGCGCCGCCGTCCGGAGGCGCCCCGGGCACTGAAGGCGAGGCTAAGTGGGGGTCACGGGAGGGTCAAGAGTTGACCTGGTCCACTCCAGGACACCTACAGAACTGCCACTACTCCCGACCCGACGGTTCACTCCACTCCTCTTCCAGCGCGCTGCGCACCACCCGGAACGCCAGCCCTTCGGAGTAGCCGCGCCGGGCCAGCATCCCGACCAGCCGCCGGGTGCGCACCTGGGTGTCCAGCCCCCGGGTGGACCGCAGCTTGCGCTCGACCAGCGCCCGGGCGGCGTCCGTCTCGTCGTCGTGGTCGAGCTGGGCGACGGCCTGCTCGACCAGGTCGGCGGCGACGCCCTTGGTGCGCAGCTCCTGGGCCAGCGCCCGCCGGGACAGGCCCCGGACGGCGTGCCGGGACTCCACCCAGGCCGCGGCGAAGGCCGCGTCGTCGATCAGCCCGACCTCTTCGAGCCGGGTGAGCACCGCGTCGGCGACCTCCTCCGGGATCTCCCGCTTGCGCAGGGCGTCGGCGAGCTGCCTGCGGGTCTTGGCCGCGCCGGTCAGCAGCCGCAGGCAGATGTCCCGGGCGCGGGTCTCCGGGTCGACCGACTCCTCGGCCCGCTTCCGGGAGGTACGGCCGGAGCCCTCCTCCCCGGGCAGTCCGGTGGCGGAACGGCCCCGACGCCCGCCGCGACGGGAGGCCGAGGCGGCCACACCCCCGTGACCGGCCGCCTCGCCGCCGCCCAGGCCGTTCTCCACGGCCGTCGGTGTCGAAGCGGGCCCGCCCGCTTCGAGTTCCTCGGCCTCCAGGGCCGAGCGCCGCCGCCGGCGGCCGGTGGGCAGCTCGGAGGCGGAGACCAGGCCGAGCGCCTCGACCGGGG
>NZ_JBHVET010000166.1:0-12788 GCF_042802135.1 Kitasatospora sp. NPDC057512 | reverse complement strand
GCCGGCGACCACCACGACCCGCAGGTCCGCCGAGCGCCCGGACTGCGAGGCCTTCGGGATCCACTGCTCGACGTGCAGCCCGTCCGGTGCCAGGCCGTCGACGATCGCGGCGACCTCCCGCTCGCCGCGGTAGCGGCGCACCCGCAGCGAGTTGTGCAGCCGGCCGTCGGCCAGCTCCACCGAGGTGGTGGCCTGCAACTGCCCGCGCGGCCCGAACTCCAGGGCCATCACCCCGGAGGCGGAGGAGCCGTGCGCCGGCTTGACGAAGACCCGGTGCAGGCCGGCCTTGGCGAGGCGCTCGCGCAGGTGCTCCCAGCCGGTGACCTCGCCGCCGAGCGCCCTGGGCACCGGCACCCCGGCTCCGGCGAGCAGCGCGTGCGTACGGCGTTTGTCGAACATCACGGCGATCTCCTCCGGATCGCCGAGCAGCCGTACGCCGGGCCGGGCGGCCAGCCCGCGCAGCGCGGCCATGACCCCCGCGTACCAGACGGCCGTGCCCTCGACCCTGGTCGGGGCGTAGTCGGGGCCGAGCGCCGGGCCGCGCAGCAGCCGGTCGACCTCCGGCTCCTCGCCGGGCGACTCGATGCGCAGCAGGCCGTCCTCGGGCAGCCGGTACCGGCCGCGCAGCACGTCCAGCCAGGGCAGGACGGCGGGCTCGGGCAGCCCGGCGGCCCGGGCGGCGGCCGCGAACAGCGTCACCCGTCGGTGCCCCGGGTTGCCCAGGACGGTCAGTCGCACGGTCATCGCCTCCGCCGCCCGCCTACTCGGAGACCGAGACGTAGCGGTCGTCCTCGTCGTCCAGGTCGTCGCCCTCGGCCTCGTCGAGGTCGAGCCCGACCCCGGGCAGGGCCTCGGACAGACGCTCCTGCATCGCGTCGCTCAGATAGTGGTGGTGCAGGTCGAGGGAGTTCAGGTGGGTGAGCGGCTGGCCCTCCAGCAGGGCGGTGGCGCCCTCGTCGGTCAGCACGCCCATGGAGAGGTCGAGCGACTCCAGCCGGGCCACTATCGGGGCGTGGGCGAGGGCGGCGGCGATCTCGTCCTGGAACTCGCTGTTGGCCAGCCCGAGGTGGCGCAGCTCGGGCAGCCGGGAGCCGTCCAGGAACGGCGCCAGGTCGTCCATCGTCGCGTCACCGCCGTACTCGTCCACGCCGAGCCAGAGGTCCAGACGCTCCAGTGCGGGCAGCTCGGAGGCGGCCACCGCGCGCACCACGGCGGCCGGCAGGCCGCCGGACTCGAAGCGCAGGCTGGTCAGGGCGTCGTGACGGACCGGATCCAGGCCGAGGTCGGTACCGCCGCGCACGGCCAGCGACTTCAGCGCGGGGAAGGCGGCGAGCAGCGGGGTGACGTCGTCCATCACCAGCCAGGAGACCTCGCACTCGTCGTAGGTCACCTCGGCGAGGAACAGCGCTTCCAGGGCGGGCAGGCGCCGGGCCTCGGCCGTCAGCGCCTCGATCACCGGGCCGACGGAGCCGTAGCCCTCGGCGCCGTTCCACCAGGGACCGATCACCAGGGCGCGGACGCTCGCCGGATCGACGTCCCGGAGGAAGGACTGCCAGAGCTGGGCGAAATCCTGCTCGGAGCGGTAGGCGAGGGCGAGCCGCCAGGCGACGCTGTCGGCGGCGGGCCGCGGCCGGGTGTCGTCGGGGGCGAACTCGTGGATCGGCAACTCGTGGAAGCGTTCGATGTGGCGGGAGATGGCCATGTCGGATCCTGGTCGGTCGGGGTGGGCGAGTAGGCGGGCTGTCGGGCGGTTGGACGATCAGGCGGGCGCGGGGCGTTGACGACTACTCGGCCACGGCCACGTAGCGCCACTGGTCGTCGGGCTTGCCGGGCTCGGAGAGGTCGACCTCGACGCCGGGCAGGGCCTGGCGCAGGCGCTGCTGCATCTCCTCGGTGAGGTAGTGGTGGTGAAGGTCGAGGGAGCGCAGGTGGGTGAGTGGCTGGCCCTCCAGCAGGGCGGTGGCGCCCTGGTCGGTCAGCACACCCATGGAGAGGCTGAGCGACTCCAGCCGGGCGACGACGGGCGCGTGCGCCACGGCGGCCGCGATGTCGTCCTGGAACTCGCTGTTCTGGAGGCCGAGGTGGCGCAGTGCGGGGAAGCGGGTGCCGTCCAGGAACAGCGCGACGTCGGCCATCGTCGCGTCGCCGCCGTAGTTGTCCACGCCCAGCCAGAGCTCCAGCCGCTCCAGGGCCGGGAGGTCACAGCCGGCCACCGAGCGCACGACCGAGCCCGGCAGGCCGCCGGCCTCGAAGCGCAGCGCCTTGAGCGCCTCGTGCCGCAGCGGCTTCAGGGCCAGACCGCCCTTGCCGTCCCAGTCCTGCGAGGCACCGCGCACCACCAGCTCGGCCAGCCGCGGGAAGGCCGTCAGCAGCGGCGTGATGTCGCACTGCTGGATCCAGGAGATCTCGCACTCCTCGAAGGTGATGTCGCCGACGAACAGCGCACGCAGGGCGGGCAGCCGGCCGGCGGCGGCGACGATCGCCTCCATCGGCTCCTGGAAGCCGTCCGGCTCCTCCGGGGACCACTGGCCGATCACCAGGGCGGTGACCCGCTCGGTGTCGACGGCGCCGAGGAACTGCTCCCAGCGTTCGGCGAACGTCGCCTCGGACTCGTAGTCGAGCTTGATCCGCCAGGCGGCCGAGGCCGCGTCCGGCAGTTCGACGGCGCCCGATCCGCCCTTCTCCTCGGCCTCCTCCAAGGCCTCCACGAAGTCGAAGACGGGGAGGCCGTGGAACCGTTCGATGTGGTCGTTGACAGTCATGCGCTGCTCCTCTGGGGTCTGGGCCGAACAACTGTCTACCAGCCGGGACTGACAATCCGGCGGCCGGGTCGCCGCCCGGGCGCGTTGTCAGACCCTTGCTCTATGTTCGGGTCCTGGCTCCGGAGAGTGACCGCGGCGGACGCGGCGGAGCCGTGGGTTCCGGCGCCCGCCGGAGTCCCTCCGTACGGCGAGGGAGGACTGATGTACCGCCAGGGCGATGTGCTGATCGTGCCGGTCGAGGAGAGCGCGGTGCCGCCGAGGGTGGTGGAGCTGGCCGTGCAGCCCCGGGACGCGCGGGGCCGGATGGTGCTGGCGCTCGGTGAGGTCACCGGGCACGCGCACGCCGTGGTCGGCCCCGGCGAGCTGCGCCGGGAGACCGGGCCGTTCGGCGCGGGCTGGCTGCACCTGCCCGAGGGCGGCCGGGTGGTGCACGAGGAGCACGCGGCGATACCGCTGCCCAAGGGCTGGTACCGGGTGGTCCGGCAGCGCGAGTACGTGCCGGGCGCGGTGCGGATGGTCGCGGACTGACGACCGCTCCGCCCGCCGTACGGGGGTCGGCGGGCGGGTGCGGACACGAGGGCGGGGCGCGGCCGTGGCCGCGGAACGGAACGGGAACGGACGGCCGGGCGGCGAGCCCGGCCGGGAACGGAGCAGGGATGGAGACGGTGATCCACGACGAGGTCCACGGCGACCGGGCGCAGGCGCGGGAGCTGCCCGGGCCGGTCGAGGTGACGGCCCGCTGGCGGGCGGCCGCGGCGGCCACCGGAGCGGGCGACCGGGCGGCGGCCGAGCGCGCCGTCCGGGCCGCCTACCGGGCGGCCGGGCTGCCCGAGCCCGCGGCGATCCGGTGGTTCGGCTCGCCGCTCGCCGCGACCGGGGCGGCGCTGGAGCTGCGGGCCGCCGGCGCGGAGAGCGTGCGCGAGGCGGTGCGCACCAAGCCCTGGGAGGAGGCCAGGCGGCTGGCCGTCGAACAGGTCGGCGCCGCCGGGTGGGCGGGCCACTGGGCGCTCACCGGGGGCGAGCTCGGCCCGGTCACCACCCCGCTCGCCGACCGGCTGCGCAACGCGGTGCTCGACCGGCTCGCCCCCGAGGCCGACCGGGAGGCCGACGTCGCCGTGGCCGAGGAGGCCCGGGCCCGTCGCACCACTGTCCGGCTCGCCCTGCTGGACGCCGTGCGCGGCCAGCACGACGCGCCGTGGTTCGCCGCCTTCGAGGCCGCCGGGGCGAGCGCCGCCGCCGCACCACTCGCCGAACTGGCGCGGGAGGCCGGCTGGTGGTGGCCGTACCGGGACGTGGCCCTGCTCAGCGAACGGCCGACCGCCCTGCACCGCGACGAGGCCGGACGGCTCGACCGGGCGGACGGGCCCGCCCTGGAGTACGCCGACGGCTTCGCCCTGCACGCCTGGCGCGGCATGCCCGTCCCGCCGGAGTTCCTGGCCGGCCTGGCCGAGGTGACGGTCGAGCGGATCCGCACCGAGGAGAACGCCGAACTGCGCCGCGTCCTGCTGGAGCACTACGGCTACGAGCGCTACCTGGCCGACTCCGGCGCCGAGCCCATCCACCGGGACGAGACCGGCGTGCTCTGGCGAATCGTCCTGCCCGACGACGAGCCGGTGGTGATGGTCGAGGTGGTCAACTCCACGCCAGAGCCGGACGGCACCCACCGCACCTACTGGCTGCGCGTCCCCCCGAGCGCCCGCACCGCGCGAGCCGGGGTCGCCTGGACCTTCGGGATATCCGAGACCGCCTACCACCCGCAGCGCGAGACCTGACCGAGGACGCCGCCCGGCATCCGGAGCAGGCCCCTGAGCTGCGTGTGTTGACCCTTACCCCACGTCAGGCCGCACGGTGGGGGCGCAGCGAACGCACGGATGATCGGAGGGACGCATGAGCTGGTCGGTGGGCCAGGTCTCCGGCTTCGCCGGGGTCACGATCCGGACCCTGCACTACTACGACCGGTCCGGGCTGCTCACGCCCAGTGAGCGCAGCCCGGCCGGCTACCGGCTCTACAACGGCGCGGACCTCGCCAGGCTCCAGCAGATCCTGTTCTACCGGGAACTCGGCTTCCCGCTCGACGAGATCGCCGACATCCTGGCGGACCCGCAGGCCAACGCCCTCGACCACCTGCTGGCGAGACGACACGCCCTCACCGAGCAGATCGCCCGGCTCCAGAAGCTGGTCGACGTCGCCGAGCGGGCCATCGAGGTGCAGCGCACCGGGGTCGAGCTGAGCCCGGAGGAGCGCTTCGAGGTCTTCGGGGACGTCGTCTTCGACCTCAGTTACGCGGCCGACGCCCACCTCAAGTGGGGCGAGCGGGACAGCCACCAGGAGGCCCTGGCCCGTGCCGCCACCCACTCCAAGGAGGACTGGCGGCAGCTGATGGCGGAGGCCGCGGAGTGGCGCGGTCGGCTGCTGGAGGCCTTCGACCGGGCACTGCCGGTCGACCACCGGACGGTGCTCGACCTCGCCGAGCAGCACCGGCAGCACATCACCCGGTGGTTCACGCCCTGCCCGCCGGAGATGCACTGCCGGATCGCCGACGACTACGAGGCGGACGCCCGCGCCTTCGCCCTCGTCGTCCCGCCGGCCGAGCAGCGCCCGGGGTTGGCCGGCTACCTCCGTGCGGCGATCGGTGCCAACGCCGAGCGGCGCAGCGGGAGCGACCCCGACGAGGTGGCCCGATGAGAATCCTCGTCATGGCCGCCGGATCGCACGGCGACGTCGCCCCCTACACCGGTCTCGGGACGTTCCTGCGCGGCGCGGGGCACGAGGTCGCGCTCGCGGCGCCCGAGACCTTCCGCGAGCTGGTGGCCGGCAGCGGCCTCGACTTCCGCCCGCTCCCGGTCGATCCACGCGGGGCGGGCAGCGGTCGAACAGGCGGGCGCTCCGAACTGCTCGCACGGGCCGCGGCGTTCATCGGGAAACTGGGCGACGGGCTCGCGGACGCCGCCGCGCCCGGAGCCGATCTGCTCCTGCTCAGCACCACCACCGCGCCGTTGGGCTGGCACCTAGCGGAGGCAATGGACGTCCCCAGCATCGGGGTCTACCTGCAACCCACGCTGCCGACACGGGAGTTCCCGCCGGTCGTCGGGGGCGGCCGCACGCTGGGGAGCTGGGGCAACCGGGTGGCGGGCGCGCTCGGTCAACGGGTCGTCGACCGCCTGCACGCCGAGGCCGCACACCGACTGCGGTCGCGGCTGGGCCTCCCGGCGCTCTCCCAGACCGCGCGCCGGCGGGCCGTGGAGCGGGCGCACTGGCCGGTGCTGCACGGCTTCAGCCCGACCCTCGTACCGCGCCCGGCCGACTGGCGGCAGGAGCTGCGGGTGGTCGGCAACTGGTGGCCGTACGTGGCGGAGGACTACGGCCTCCCGGCCGAGGTCGAGGACTTCCTGCGGGCCGGGCCGCCGCCGGTGTTCATCGGCTTCGGCAGCATGGCGGCGGGGCAGGGCGAGCGGTTGAGCGCCCTGGCGGTGGAGGCCCTGCGGCGGGCGGAAGTCCGGGGCGTGGTGCAGGCCGGCTGGGCCGGGATCGCCGGGGAGGGCGACGACGTGCTGACGGTCGGCGAACTGCCGCACGCCCGGCTCCTCCCGCGCATGGCGGCGGCCGTGCACCACGCGGGCGCGGGTACGGCGGCTGCGACGCTACGCGCGGGCGTGCCGAGCGTCCCGGTCCCGGTGACGGCGGACCAGCCGTTCTGGGCCGACCGGCTCCGCCGGCTCGGTGCCGCCACCGCTCCCGTCCGGTTCGCCGACCTGACCGCCGACCGTCTGGCGCAGGCCATCCGTCAGGCCGTCGAGGAGCGGCGGCTTCGGGAACGGGCGCAGGAGGCGGCCCGCGCCCTGGCGAAGGAGGACGGCGCGGGCCGGGTCGCGGAGGCGGTGATGGCGTTGGGCGGGTAGCCGAGGAAGCACGGACGGTCAGGGGGAGCGGGCCAGCGGCCGCTTCGGCCGGTCGAGCACGACTCAGGCTGGGCTCGGGCTCGGGCTCAGGCTCGGGTTCGGGTTCGGCGAGGAGCAGCAGTCGGTCGGTGCCCGCGGCGCTCCCGGGTGCCGCGCCGGTCAGAGCGGTCACGGCCGGCCCCGTTCCGGTCAGGCCCGCA
Source organism: Kitasatospora sp. NPDC057512 (assembly GCF_042802135.1). Taxonomy (NCBI): domain Bacteria; kingdom Bacillati; phylum Actinomycetota; class Actinomycetes; order Kitasatosporales; family Streptomycetaceae; genus Kitasatospora; species Kitasatospora sp. NPDC057512. The sequence continues at coordinate 5,927 of NZ_JBHVET010000166.1, read as the reverse complement.
GGCCGTGGCGCCGGGTGTACCGGAGATGGAAGACGAGCAGCGGCGCGGCGATCACCGGACAGCACAGGTTCATGGCCGCCGGGGCGGTATCGACGGGAAGGAGGTACGCGAAGGCCGGTTGGGCGAGGGCGTTGAGCAGGCTGGCCGCACCCCAGACCGCGGTGAGCACCCGGACGCCGTGACGGAACGCGGAATCCTGCTCCCAGCGTCCCTCCCAGGCACGCAGCCCGTCCTCGCCCGCCTTAGCCTGCACGAAGGAGCGGAAGACCACCATCAGAGCCGGGCGCCCGTAGCCGACGGAGGCCAGCAGCCAGATCCCGAGGAGTCCGCCGAGCATGCCCGTCCAGGCCTCGCGGATCAGCAGGGTGCGGGTGTCCCCGGTGAGAACCGAGAGCACCAGACCGAGGGCGATCATGCTGAGGATCAGGAGGCCCAGGAAGTCGACGCGGCGGGTCCGGACCAGCCGCACCACCATGGCGACCGCTGGTACGGCGGCGGACCACAGCAGGGCCCACCACTGGTCCGCGCCTGCCGAGCGCAGCCGTAGTAGACGGCGGGAGGGAGGACGAGATCGATCAGCAGGGGTAAGAGGAGGGCGGTTCGGCGCGGGGCGGCGTGGAGGGTCACCTCGTCTCCCCGGCCCCGGTCCCGGTCCCGGCCCTGGTCCCGGCCCTGGTCCCCGTCGCGAGGGCGAAGAGGGTGACCAGCTCGCGCCCGTAGGCGCGGACGTCGAAGCCGTCCCCGGCGGACAGCCGGTTGGCGGCCGCATCGATCGAGGCACGGATCGCCAGGGCCATCGCCTCGGCGTCGAACGGCCGGAAGTCACCGCTGAGCTGTCCGTCCCGCAGGTGTCGGACCAGCAGCGAGACGGGGGTGTCGAAGCCGGCGGAGCTGACCAGCGGGCTGCCGTCCTCCCGGCGGGCGTTGGCGAGGACGTCCACCAGCGCCCGTACCTCGACCGGGTGTTCCGCCAGGAACTCCAGGTTCGCCTCGATGTAGGCGGCCAGCTGCGCGGCGGGTTCGGAGCGGGCGTGGATGCGCGGGTGCATGAAGGCCTGCGCCGACTCCTGGACGGAGTCGACGAGGGCCTGGAAGAGGTCCTCCTTGTCCTGGAAGTGGTACGAGATCAGCCGCACACTGGAGAGCTTCGCCCGCTTGGCGATCTGCGCGAACGAGGCTCGGGCGTAACATGGATCGGCAAAACTGGAGGCGCAAAAGGGCCCTGCCACGGCAGGCCGCCGCGTCCGCGCAGGTCAGGGCGCCCGGGCGATCAGGACGGGCTGGAAGAAGCCGGTGTCGGCGGGCTGCTCCCAGCGGATGCCGGCCAGGCCGGCCTCGGCGGCGAAGGTGCTCAGCTCGTCCTGGGTGAGCGCCCAGTACGTGGAGCGGCGGACCGCGACCCGCCACTGGTCGGCGTCGTCCGGCAGCAGCCGGAAGAGCTCCAGGTCGTACCGCTCGCCGTCCTCGTGCCACTGCCAGAGCTGGAAGACGACCGACCGCCGACCGCCGTGCTCGGCGGTCTGCGGCGGAGTGGAGGCGGGCCGGGTGCGGCGCAGCTCGTCGTACGGGCGGGTGGTGACCAGGAGCAGTCCGCCCGGGCGCAGGACCTGTCGCATCTCGCCGAGCGCGGCGCGGACGTCCTCGGCCGTGAGCAGGTGGGGCAGCGCGTTGTCGGCGCAGACGACGACGTCGAACCGGCCGTCCGGGAAGGGGAGTTCCCGCATGTCGGCGGCGGCGGTGGGCAGCCGGAGGCCGCGCTCGGCGGCCTCGGCGGTGGCCCGGGCGGCGGCGACCGGGCTGAGGTCGGTGCCGGTGACGCGGTGGCCGAGGGCAGCCAGGCCGATCGCCTGGGTGCCGATGCCACAGGCGCAGTCCAGCACCTCGGCGGGGCCGTCACCGAGACCCGCACGGATCAGGGCGTCCAGCGCGGAGCCCTGACGGGAGAGCGAGGCGTTCCAGTCGGCGTAGAGGAGGTGGTAGTCGTCGGCGAAATCGTCGTAGAAGCGGCCGAGGGCGGACGGGCTCATGGTGTCTGGACCTCCAGGGGCGTCGGCGGGAGCGACAAACGGCTCGCCGCAGCGCCATCCTGGCGCGGCCGTACGGGAGGCGAGTACCCGTTTTCCGGGGCCGCCGCGGAACCGTCGAGGGACCGGGACCGGGAGCGGGGCCGGAGGATGGCCGACCGATCCGCCGGGAGGCCGGCGTCCACGTCGCCATGATGCGGACGAGTGCACCTTCGACCAACTGGTCGCCGAGGCCGAGGCCGAGGCCGAGGCCGAGGCCGTGTCCGTGGACGGCTGGGGCTTGGCTGGAGGGTCGGGTGGGTTACCAGCGGCTGCCGGCTGGGCGGCTGGGTGCGGCGCCCAGGAGGAGCGGCCGGCTTCTTCCGTTCACCTCGTCCGCCCGCACCGCGGGCGCGTGGGCGGCACGGACGGGCGGCACGGGCCTCAGCCCAGTTCCATCAGTATGTCGGCGCGGGCGTAGTAGTCGGCCACCGGGAGCCGGTCGCGGGTGATCCTGACGAACCCGGCGTCCTCGTAGAGGTGGATGGCGGGGGCCAGCCTGCTGTTGGTGCCGAGGAACAGCCTGGTCCCGCCGAGTTCCCGGGCCCGGTCGATCGCGGCGGCCACGAGCAGGCGGCCGATGCCACGCCCCTGCGCGTCGGGGTTCACGGCCATCTTCGCCAGCTCGAACACGGCGTCGGGGTGGGCCAGAAGCGCCACGCAGCCCACGACGGTTCCGCTGTCCGGCTCGTGGGCCAGAAGCACGTCGCCGCCCGGTTCGACGATGCGGCCGAACGGATCCCCGAGCACGGCCCGGTCCGCCTCCTCCAGGGTGAACAGCCGCGCGATCCACTCCTCGTTCAGCGTGCGGAACGCCTCGGCGTCGCTCGGCGAGGCGATCGAGGAGACCACGGGCGGGGCTGAGGCGTACGGCACGGAGCGGGTTCCTTCCCTGGACGGCACCACGTCAGCCTGCGGCCGCGTCCACCCATGTGTCCAATACGTACGCCGACCGCCATCCATAGGCTGGAGATATGGATCAGCGAATCGAGCTCCGGCACCTGCGGTACTTCCTGGCGCTGGCCGAGGAGTTGCACTTCGGCCGCGCCGCCCGGCTGCTGCACATCGCCCAGCCGGCCCTGTCCCAGCAGATCAGGCAGCTGGAGAAGATCGTCGGTGTCGAGCTGTTCCGGCGGACCTCCCGGAGCGTCCGCCTCACGGACGCCGGGGTGACGTTCCGGCCGCGGGCGAGGGACATCCTGGGCCGGCTGGCCGCCGATCTGGACGAGGCCGGCCGGGTCGGCCGCGGCGAGGCGGGCCGCCTGGACATCGCCTTCATCACCTCCGCCACCGCGATCGTCAGTGAGCGGCTCCGGGCCTTCTCGCTCCGCCGCCCGGACGTCCAGGTCAGGCTGCGCGACGGCTTCACCGTCGACGTCCTGACAGCCCTGGAACGCGGCACGGCCGACATCGGGATCGTCCGGGACGCAGAGGAACGCGACGACATCGACCTCGCCCTGCTGGCGACGGAACGGTTCGTCGCGGTCGTCCCCGCCGACCACCCCGCCGCGCGGGGGGACCGGGTGCAACCGGCGGCGCTGGCCGCCGACCCCCTGATCCTCTTCCCGCGCTCGGCGGGGGCCCGCGCCTTCGACGTGAACACCCGGCCGATCCGGGACGCCGGCAACGAGGTCCGGGTCGCTCAGGAGTGCTCGAACTGGCACACCATCATCATGCTGGTCGCCGCCGGCCTGGGTGTCACCATCGCCCCCCACAGCGTCACCACGCTGCTCCCCGAGGGCGCCCGGAGCCTCGAACTCGACGGGCCCTCCGCCGTGAGCCGGGTCTTCCTGGCCACCCGCCGCGGAGACGACCGCCCCCTCGTGCGGGCCTTCGTCGCGGTGTCCGAATCCGTGGCGGGCCGGGGTGAACGGTCGAACGACGGGGGAGCGGGGGCCCGTTGAGCGGTCCGGCTCCTCGGCCGCCGGAAGGCCCGGGCGGTGTCGCCGGAGCCGGAGCTGTCGCCGTCGCCGCAGCTGTCGCCGGAGCCGGAGCCCTCGCCGGAGCCGTCGCCGCGACCGGACCGCCGCCCGGCGGTGTCACTGCTGCCTGCTTCGATGGCGGGGACAGACGGCGGCACCCTTCAGAGGAGACCTTGTGGGCACGTGGGGCAGTGGGAACTTCGAGAGCGACACGGCTCTGGACCACCTGTCGGTCCTCGTCGACCGGCTCGTCACCGAAGTCGCCGAGGCGATGGCCGGCGATCCCGTCGAGCTCGAACCCGACGAGTACTGGGGCGTCGCCGTGCCGTGCAACCTGGAGCTGCTGCATGTCATGGCGCGGGCCGGCCACGGTGTCCACCAGCTGCCGGAAGCCGACGTGATCACGGGATGGAAGACGGCGTTCATGGCCGTCTGGGAGCGGACCGTCGACGGCCTGGAACCGTCCCCGGGCTACAAGGTCGAACGCCGGTCGGTACTGAACCGCACGTTCGACCAGCTGGCCGAGGTCGCCGCCGGGAGCGGTGCGGGGGAGTCCGGACGGTAGCGGAACGCCCAGCTGACCAGTGGCGGCTTCCGCCGTACGTCGGTGCCGCCCCGTGCGGTGTGCTGGTCGGCCCAGGCGAGCAGGGCACCGCGGCAGGCGTGGCCGAGGTGGCGCACGTCGCTCCGGCCGAGGTCGACCGCGCGGTCCGTCGGCAGCGACTCCGGCGTGTCCGGCAGGCGGGGCGGCCGCAGGAAGGTGGCGTTGCCGCTCGGCCGGACGTACAGCGGTCGACCGTCACCGTCGTCGGTGAGATCGATGGGCAACCGGGAGGTCCGCCGGGCGCTCCTGGCGACGGCGAGGGCCACCCCGAGCGCCGGACCCGCAGGTGCCCGGACCGGCCGGACCCGCAGGTGGCGACAAGCACACCCTCGCCCACGAGTTGACGCACGTCCTCCAGCGGCGCCAGGGGCCGGTGGCCGGTACCGACGACGGCGCCGGGCCGGGCGTGTCGATCGCCTTCGAGGCGGATGGTGGCGGCGCGGCGGGGCGCGGTGAGTGGGCTGATCGCCGCAGGAGTCCGGAGGTGCGGGTCGGCACCGTCCGCCGGTAGCTGTCGGCGCCTCAGCCGAGGGAATCCGCTGGCCGGGTGGCGGCCTCGCCGCCATGATGCGGACATGCGTACCTTCGAAGAGCTGATCGCCGAGGCGGAGTCCGTGTCCGTGGACGGCTGGGACTTCTCCTGGCTGGAGGGCCGGGCGACGGAGGAGCGGCCCTCCTGGGGCTACCAGCGGCTGCTGGCCGGGCGGCTGGGTGCGGCGACGGCGGCGCTGGATGTCCAGACCGGCGGTGGCGAGGTGCTCGCGGGCGCCGTACGGCTGGGCGGGCGGCCGACCGTGCTCGCGGCCACCGAGTCCTGGCCGCCCAACCTGGCCCGTGCCACGCGGCTGCTGCACCCGCTGGGGGCGGTGGTGGTCGCGGACCCGGACGAGCCGCCGCTGCCGTTCGCCGACGGGGCCTTCGACCTGGTCAGCAGCCGGCACCCGGTGCGGGCCTGGTGGTCGGAGATCGCCCGGGTGCTGCGCCCCGGTGGCACGTACTTCGCCCAGCACGTGGGCCCGGCGTCGGTCTTCGAGCTGGTCGAGTACTTCCTCGGGCCGCAGCCGGAGCCGCGGGAGGGCCGCCGCCCCGAAGCGGAGAGTGCCGAGGCGCGGGCGGCCGGCCTGGAGGTGGTGGACCTGCGGTCCGAGCGGCTGCGGACGGAGTTCCGGGACATCGGCGCGGTGGTGTACTTCCTGCGCAAGGTGGTCTGGATGGTCCCGGGCTTCACCGTGTCCGGGTACCGCGACCGGCTGCGCGAGCTGGACGAGCGGATCCGTGCCGAGGGGCCGTTCGTCGCCCACTCGGCGCGCTTCCTGATCGAGGCGCGCAAGCCGTAGC
>NZ_JBHVET010000165.1:0-12812 GCF_042802135.1 Kitasatospora sp. NPDC057512 | reverse complement strand
GGGCGGAGCGGCTCACGGACGCGGAACTCACGGACGCGGGACGGAACGGCTCACCGACGCGGAGCGGCTCACGGGCGCGGGGCGTAGCCGATCCGGAAGGTCGCGGCCTCCAGCCGTTCCGGGTCGAGCCGGACCTCGGTCAGCCGCTCGGCGAGCGCGAACGCGGCCTCGCCGCACAGGTCGTACGCCTCCGTCTCCAGCTCGAAGCCGCAGGCGGTCAGTAACTCGGGGATGCCGGGCGCCTCGGCGTCCGTGCCGTCCCGCTGGTCGGGGAAGAGCGGCTCGAAGTGCAGCCGCTGGATGCCGTGCTCCCACCAGTGGAAGTGGTCGGCCCCCAGGGCGTTGCGGTAGTGCGAGACCAGCCGGGTGCCCTCGACGAGCCGGGGGATCTCCGTGTCCAGGGTGCCGAGGTAGCCGAAGGGCTCCACCGCGAGCGCCCAGCCGTCGAGTTCGGTGACGGCGACGAGCAGCCGGTCCTCGGCGGGGTCGAACAGCTCCCCGGCCTCGGTGTCGGCCCCGTTCGTGTAGGAGCTCCAGCGGGCCACCACCTCCGCCAGGCCGACGGCGCCCGTCCCCGGCAGGGCGTTGAGGCGGCGCAGCAGTTCTCCGGCCGCCAACCCCTGCACCTGGGTGAGGCAGCAGGCCTCACCCAGGACGGGGTAGCGCCGGGTGAACCAGGTGTAGTCCCTGGCGTGTGCGGTCATGACGGCGATGCTGCCAGACGCCTCGGACAGCGCCCGCCCGAGGCCGTCAGAGCCAGACCGGCTCGTCCGTTCCCCAGCGCCCCGGCGGACGCGACCAGTCGGCGGGCGCCCCCTCGTACCCGATCGGCGGCAGGGCGTGGCGCAGCCGTCCGTACGGGGAGTCGACCTCCGCCAGCCAGTGGGCGGGGTCGTAGGGCTGCTCGGACGAGCCTCCCCGCGGCGCCTCCGGTTCGATGCCGTGCAGCAGCCAGGCGGCCGTGCCGGCGAGGGAGAAGCGCAGGTGGCGGCCGCCGGGGCGGCGGGTGCGCTGGTCGGTGAGCGAGCGCAGCACGGCGGCGGCGATGAGGTAGCCGGTGCCGTGGTCGAGGGCCTGGGCGGGCAGCACGCCGGGGCGGCCTCCGGCCTCGGAGGCAGTCTCGGGAGCGGCCTCGTGGGCGGCGATGCCGACACCCGCCTGGACCAGGCTGTCGAAGCCGCGCCGGCCGGCCCAGGGGCCGGTCCAGCCCCAGGCGCAGAGCTGGGCGAGGATCAGGTCCGGGCGACGGGCGAACAGCGCGTCGGGGGCGAGGCCGTGGGCGTCGAGGGCGCCGGGGCGGTACGCGGAGACGACGACGTCGGCGGTGGCGAGCAGGTCCTCGAAGACGGCGCGGTCGGCGGGCTCGGCGAGGTCGAGACGGGTGGAGCGCTTGCCGAAGCCGGTGTCGGCGTGGGCGTCGTCGGCCTCGGGCAGCCGGGGCGAGTCGACCCGCAGGACGTCGGCACCGAGCAGGGCGAGGGTACGGGTGGCCACCGGTCCGGCGATCACCCGGCTGAGGTCGAGGACCCGGATCCCGGTGGCGGGCCGGTCCACCGGGGCCTCGCCGAGCGGGCGGACCGGCGCCGCCCCGGCGGCGGCGTCGACCTCCAGGTGCTCCACCAGGGGGTGCACAGCGGTGCCCACCGGCTCGACGGCCACCGCGAGCGCTCCCGCCGCGTACGCCCGCTCCTGGATCCGCTCGGCCGGCAGCCTGCCGAGCACTTCGGCGAGCTGCTCGGGCCCGGCGTCCGCGGCGAGGCCGAGGGCGGAGAGCAGCCGGGTCCGGTGGTGCGGGTAGTTGGCGTGGGTGCGCACCCAGCCGTCGGCGGTGCGCCAGAAGCCGGAGTGCGGGGCGAAGTTGACGGGCGAGCGGCCGTCGACCGTCAGGTGCCGCTCACTGACGAAGGCGGTGGCGACGGCTCCCTGGTCCACCCGGACGGCGGGGACGGGCGCGGCCAGGGGCGCCGAACCGCCGGCGCGGTGGGACGCGAGCTCGGCGGCGGCCAGCGAGCAGACCGCCACGGTGGCCCGGGCGAGCCGGCGCACCGGCAGACCGGAGGGCAGGACGTCCTCCGGGCCGTGGAAGCTCACCCGCTCCAGCAGCTCGGGCGGTCCGCCGAGAGCCGCCCAGGCGTGGGCGGTCGGGCGGTCGACGGCTCCGGCGGCACCGGTCTTCCCGGCCGCTGCGGTGGTTCTGGTGGTTCCGTTGGCTGTGGTGGCCGCGGTGGTTCCTTCTGGCAACGGGCGCTCGGTCATGCCCGGCATTGTGCTCCCGTTCTCAGGCGCTCGCTGTGACGCCCGCCACCAACATCAACAGCACCGCCGAGACCATGGTCATCCGGCGGGCCGCCTGCGGGGTGCCGCCGAACCGGCCGCCGAGCCGCCCGCTCGCGTACGCGACCAGCCCGTACACCACCGCGCAGGCCAGCACGTTGAGCGAGCCGAGCGCGAGCACCTGGCCGCCGACCGGCAGGGCGGCGTCCGGGTCGACGAACTGCGGCACCAGGGAGAGGTAGAGCAGCAGCCCCTTGGGGTTGAGCAGCGCGGTCAGCATGCTCTGGCGCAACACCGTCGCGGTGGGCTGCGGCTTGGGCGCGGCGAGGGCGGCGGCGCCCCCGCTCCTGCGCAGCGCCAGCAGCATCATGACGGCCAGCACCAGCAGGTACGCGGCGCCGGTGAGGCGCAGCACGGGCAGGGCGGCCGGGACGGCGCGCAGCGCGGCGGCCAGTCCGGCACTGGAGAGCAGCGTGTGGACGGCGTACCCGGCGCAGACCCCGCCGACCGCGGTCAACGCGGCACGGCGTCCCTGGCCGAGGCCGCGGGCGGCGATGTAGAGCCAGTCGGGGCCCGGGGTGCAGACCAGCAGGAGGTCGACTCCGAGGAAGAGGAGGAGGGCGTGGGTGTCCATGGGCGTGGGCGTGGCCTGTCGTGCTCGTCGCGGTGTGGGCCCGGCGGATCGGCCGGGGAGGTGTTCCGGCGGTCGGCCGGGTTGTTCCGGCGGATCGGCCGGAGGCTGTTCCAGCGGCCTGCCGGGGTGCCCCGGGGATCCGCCGGAGTGACCCGGAAGCCGGTGCGGTCACTGAAGGTAGCCGGATCGGGCTGGCACGCGATGGCGACTTCATGCTGGTCGGAGCGGTGTTTTGGCAGAATGTTGCGCCATGGACCGAATCGACCGCAGAATCCTCCGCGAGCTCCAGCAGGACGGGCGCCTGACCAACACCGAGCTGGCCTCCCGGGTGGACCTCACCCCGTCCCCCTGCCTGCGCCGAGTGCGCCAACTGGAACAGGACGGCGTGATCCGCGGCTACCGGGCGGTGCTGGACGGTGCGGCGGTCGGGCGCGGGTTCCAACCCTTCGTGACGATCACCATGCGTCACGAGGACCAGGTGACGGTCGCCGAGTTCGAGCGCCGGGTGGCCGAGCTGCCGGAGGTGGTGGAAGCCCACCGGCTGTTCGGCGAGCCCGACTACCTGCTGCGGATCGCGGTGGCCGACATCGCCGCGTACGAACGCTTCATCACCGACGTGCTCTCCGGCCTGCCGGGCATCGCGCAGGTCAACTCGCACCTGACGATGAAGCAGGTGAAGGCCGACCGGGGGCTGCCGGTCGGCGGGTAGGGTGCGAACGGGGGCCCGCGCGGCCGCCCGTACGGGGGCAGAGCGACGCACTGCGACATGGGGGCTGAATTGCACGTGATCCGCCGTCTCGACCTGGGGTACTTCGTCCGACCGGCCACCGAAGTGGGCGGCCCGGAGCCGCGCGTGGAGCCGGTGCTCGCGTACCTGGTCCGGCGTCCGGAGGGGCTGCTGCTGTTCGACACCGGGATCGGCGGCGGCTCGCCGGAGACCGAGGCGCACTACCGCCCGGTCCGGCGCCCGCTGCCGGAGGCGCTCGCCGCGGCCGGGGTCGCCGTCGCCGACATCGACTTGGTGGTCAACTGCCACCTGCACTTCGACCACTGCGGCGGCAACCCGCTGTTCGCCGGCACGCCCGTTCTGGTCCAGGCGGAGGAGCTGGCCACCGCCCGGCGCGGCGGGTACACCATCGACGCGCTGGTCGACTTCCCCGGCGCCGAGTACCGCGAACTCGACGGCGAGGCCGAGGTCTGGCCGGGCGTCCGGGTGCTGCCCACCCCCGGCCACACCGGGGGCCACCAGTCGCTGCTGGTGGACCGCCCGGGCGGCGGGCCGGTCCTGCTGGCCGGGCAGGCCTACGACTTCGCCTCCGAGTACGGGCAGGCGGTGCTCGCCCGGCGGGCGGCGCGCGAGGGCGTGGCCCCGCCGCTGCCCGGGTACCGGGCCTGGCTCGACCGGGTGGCCGAGCACGGGCCGCACCGGGTGCTGTTCGCGCACGACCAAGCAGTCTGGGAGCCGGCCGAGTAGTCGCGGGAGCCCCGGCCGGCCGGGGGCCCAGAAGGCCCAGAAGGCTCAGAAGGCTCAGAAGGTGAAGCGCAGCGAGCGGACCCGATGATCGAAGCTGGACGGGACGAGCTGCGGCTCGCCGACCGACCGAGCCTCGGGAAGACGGGTGAGCAGCTCGCGGAACAGCGTCGTCATCTCCTGCCGGGCCAGGTGCGCGCCGAGGCAGTAGTGCGGACCGCCGCCGCCGAAGCCGAGGTGGGCGTTGGGCGTGCGGGAGATGTCGAAGACGTCGGGGTCGGGGAAGACCTCCTCGTCGCGGTTGGCCGAGCCGTAGAACAGCGCGACCTTCTCCCCCGCGCGCAGCAGCGGGCCGCCGGAGCCGCCCAGCTCGTGGTCGACGGCGAGGGTCCGGTTGAACTGGATGATCGGCGTGGCGTGGCGAACCATCTCGTCCACCGCGCCGCCGAGCCGCCCGTCGAGGTCTTCGAGCAGCAGGGCGCGCTGCTCGGGGTGGACGGTGAGCAGGTGCAGGCCGTGGGCCAGCGCGTTGCGGGTGGTCTCGACCCCGGCGACCAGCAGCAGGCTGAAGAAGGCGCCCAGCTCGCGCCCGGTGAGCCGGCGGCCGTCCACGTCGGCGGTGACCAGCGCGGAGATCAGGTCCTCCTCCGGCCGGCGACGGCGCCGGCGGCCGATCCCGGCGACGATGCCCTGCATCCGGGCGAGCGCCCGCAGCCCGCGCCCCGGCACCCGCAGCCGGCGGCGCAGCGGCCGGGCCACGCCGATGTCCTCGGAGGTGCGGTTGACCAGGTCGAGGATGGTGCGGCGCGGCCGCTCCGGGATGCCCATCATGGTGCAGATCACCTGGAACGGGAGTTCGGCGGCGACCGCGGTCACGAAGTCCTCCGGCCGCTCCCGCTCGATCCGGTCGACCAGCTCGGTACTGATCCGCCGAATGTCCTCCTCGACCCGGTCGAGCAGCCGCGGGGTGAACGCCCGCGAAACGATCCGGCGCAGCTGGGCGTGGCGGGGGTCGTCCAGGTTGACCATCGAGTCGCCGAACAGCAGCCGGACCCATCGGGCCGGGACGGGGGTGGTCACACCAGGGCCGCTGAGGAACACGGCGGGAGTGCGGCTGGCCTCGACCACGTCGGCGTGACGGACCAGGGCGTGGAAGCCGCGACCGGTGGCGCGGTCGCCGAAGAACACCGGAGCGGGGCGGCGACGCAGCTCGGCGAAGGCGGCGGCGCGGTCGGGGGCGGGCAGCTGCCAGAAGCCAGGGTCTGCGAGGTCGACGGACTCGGGCAGGGCGGAGGTCTCGGCCGGCTCGGCAGGCTCGGTCGGGGCGGCGGCCTCGGTCGGGGCGGCCGGCTCGGTCGGGGCGGTGGGGTCAGCCGGGGTGGCGGGGTCAGCCTCGTCGGCGGGCTCGGTGGATCCGGGTGGGTCGGCCTGCTCTGCGGCCTCGGCCGGTTCAGCGGTTCCGGCCGCCTCCGCGGCTTCGGCCGGTTCGACGGCTTCAGCCCGCTCTGCGGCTTCGGCCGGTTCGGCTACGTCAGCCGCCTCGGTGGCTTCGGCCGGTCCGGCGGCTTCCTCGGCCTCGGCCGACTCTGCCGCTTCAACCGGCTCGACGGTTTCGGCCGGTTCAACAGCTTCTGCCGGTTCAACGGCTCCGGCCGGGGCGGCGGCCTCGGCCCGCTCCCCGAGCTCCTCGGCTTCGACTTCGACTTCGACTTCGACCGGGGCCATCGCCTGTTTCCGGCCTGTCGCCTGCTGCGGGACGGTCGGCTCCGTGGGGGCAGCGGACTTGGCATTGTCGGCAATGGGCGCCGAGGTATCCGTCGGGGTCTCCAAGGCCGGACCTCCCTAGCTTCTGAACAGCGTCGTCCCGATACGCACCGTACGGGGTGGTGCACATTAAGTGAGCAATGGGGTACGTGCTGTCAAACCGCCCCGATGGTCCTACGAGCCGTTGTTCGGTTCGTCGCGTCGGGTCGGCGGGCCGAACCGGGTGGCGATCCGGCGGGCTCCGGGGGCCGGCGGCCGGGCATGGTCTCACGGCACGGAACCGGCCATGACCGGAGGGTGCGGTACGGACCGGACAGGGCGGGTGCGACGATGAGTGCCATCGTGATGACCGACCGGATCCGCCTGCTGCGCGCCGTGGTCTTCGCCGCGCTGTGCGTGGCGATGGCCGCCACCGCGCACGTCGCCATGGCCGGATCCGGAGTCTCTCCGACGGTGCTGGCCGGCGGGTTCGGGGCGGTCCTCGGGCTGACCTGGCTGCTCGCCGGGAAGCGGCGCGGACTCGGGGTGATCAGCCTCTGGATGGTCGTGGCGCAGACCGCGCTGCACCAGTTGTTCGAACAGGCCGCGGCGTTCTCCCGAGGGGGCGGCGGCCTCGGCCGGCTCGCCACCACGGACTGGGCCGCCCTCCTGCTCTGCAACCCCGACCGGGCGCCCGGCGGGCTCTCCCCGATCGAACTGGCGCGGATGGCGGGCATCGACCCGGACGTCCCGCCGGCCACCGGCGGCCTGCGGCCGGCGGCCGGGACGCACCACGGGGACTCGGGCGCGACCGCCATGGACGCGGGCCTGCCCGGGATGACGGGGATGCCCGACGGCCCGCACGTGATGCCCGGCGGCGGGTCGTACGGTAGCGGGTCGTACGGTGACGGGTCGTACGGTGACGGGTCGTACGGCACGGCGCAGGACCTGGTGAGCGCACCGGCGCACGGACCGGCGCATGACATGGCGCACGGGATGTCCCACGGCATGTCACCGGGGATGGCCGCCGCCCACGTGCTCGCCGCGCTGGCGTGCGCGCTCCTGCTCTGGCGCGGTGACGCGGCGCTGGTCCGGCTCTTCGAGCTGCTCGGCGCGCTCGGCGCGGTGGTCGCGGGCGCGATCCTGCTCCCGCTGCTGGCGCTGTTCGCGCGCCCCTTCGGCTACCGGGCCCCGGCGCCACCCCGCCCCGCCGACGACCGGGCCCGGCCGCCCCGGTCGGTACTGCTGACGCATGCCGTGGTCCGGCGCGGGCCGCCGGCGTTCGCCCTCGCCTGCTGACGCGCCCGCCGCTCCTTCTCCCCGCCCGGCCACCTCCGGCCACCGGGACCCCGCGACGGGCAGGTCGCCCTGCCGTACGGACGCGCCCCGCGACGTCGTGCCGTCAGGGTGCGGGCCCGCGTCCGCCGCCGCGCCCCCTCAGGGAACCGGCGTGCCGCGCGGCTGCCCATGGACGCCGACGGCGCCGCGCTGCGCGGTGCCGCTCCCCGCCTTCCCCTCGGGACCTTCCCATGCCTGACTTCGACGGCGCACCGGCTCCGGCCGGCGCCACCGTCCCGCCGTTCCCGCTCCCCCGGACGCGCCTGCCCCGCCGACCGCGCCCGCCGCGCCTAGCGCTCGACGACCTGCGGTCCGTCCGGAGCACGGCCTTCGGGACCGCCCTCGCCCAGCCGGGCCAGCAGCCGGGCCGACCATTCGGGCGAGGGCCCGCCGGTGGCGCCCGCCCGCACCCGGCCGTGCAGCTGCTCGGCCCTGGCCAGCCACTCCCGGCAGCCGGCGCAGCGCGCGACGTGCTTGTCCAGCCGGACCTCCGGCAGCCCGCTCGGTTCGCCGTCGAGCCGGGCGGACAGAGCGGTACGGAACTGCGCGCATCTCATACGACCATCGTCCCGCATGGCCGTGCCGCCGGGACCGGCCGGGCAGGAGGCCGCCGTGGATGACGAGCAGCTCACCGCACTGGCGCTGACCGCCCGCTCCGGGCGGGCGGCCGACGTCGAGGCCTTCGTCCGGGCTACCCAGCGGGACGTCTGGCGCTTCGTCGCCCACCTGACCGACGTGCAGTCGGCCGACGACCTCGCACAGGAGACCTTCCTGCGCGCACTGCGCGGCCTGCCCGCGTTCGCGGGGCGCTCCTCCGCCCGCACCTGGCTGCTGTCGATCGCCCGGCGCACGGTGATCGATCGGTACCGGATGGCCGCCGCCCGGCCGCGCTGCGCGGCCCTGCCGGACTGGCAGGAGGCGGCGGAGCGACAGGGCGGCGCACCGGCGGCCGGGTTCGAGGACGGCGTCGCGCTCGGCGACCTGCTCGACCGGGTGCCCGCCCAGCGGCGCGAGGCCTTCGTGCTGACGCAGGTGGTCGGGCTGAGCTACGCCGAGGCGGCCGAGGTCGCCGGCTGCCCCGTCGGGACCGTCCGCTCCCGGGTCGCCCGGGCACGGGAGGAGCTGGTGGCACGTCTGCGCGCCGCCGAGGCCGGGGAGCTCGCGACCGCCTGCTGAGCGGCGGGCGACGGGCGGACGGACGGGCGGGCGACGGCGGACAGTCGACAGCTGACGACGAACAACCGACAGCGAACAGATAACAGGTTTCGAAATCTGTTATCTGTTCGCTGAAAGTTGTCGCCTGTCGTCTGTCATCTGTCCGCCGCCAGTCGTCGGCCGAGAAGAAATCCCCCACATGTTCGGAACCGGAGCCCCTGCGCCACCGACTGCTGTACCGGACCCCGCCGCCGAGGCGGTGTCCGGTACAGCAGCACGGGAGACGGAGGGACTTCATGACGGCGCAACCAACCCCGACCGCCTCATCTCTGACGGGGCATCAGCAACCACCGGCCGATCGCTGGAGCCTGGTCGTAGCCGCCGGCCTGCTCTCCTTCGTCGCGATGCTCGACATGAACGTGGTCAACCTCGCGCTCACCGACATCTCGGCGGGCCTGCGCGTCTCCCCCGGGGTCGCCCAGTGGGCCGTCCTCGGATACCAACTCCCGCTGGTCGCCCTGCTGTTGCCCGCCGGGCGCTGGCTGGACCAGGTCGGCACCCGCTCGGCCCTGCTGCTCGCGGTGGGCTGCTTCGCCCTGTGCAGCGTGCTGGCCGCCTGCGCCCCGTGGGCCGGTTGGCTGATCGCCGCCCGGTTGTTCCAAGGCGCCTTCGGGGCCGTGCTCTTCGTCCTGATGCCGGTGCTCGCCGCCACGTCCGTCCGGCCTGAGTTGCGCGGCCGGGCGATGAGCGTGCCCGCGACGCTCGGTCCGCTCGGCGCCGTCACCGGGCCGGTGATCGGCGGTCTGCTACTGGACCACCTGGGCTGGCGGGCGATCTTCCTGGTGAAGCTGCCGGTCTGTCTGGCCGCCGTGCTGATCGTACGGCGCCACGCCCCGCGCCGCGGTGGGCTGCGGCCGCCCGACCGGTCCTCACTCGGCGACGCCGCGCTGATCGGCGCCGCCGTGGCCGCCGTCCTGCTCGGACTCACCCTGGCCCCGAAGTCCGCGCTGTGGCTGCTTCTCGTCCTGCCCGCCGTTCCGCTGGTGCTGCTCTGGCTGCGCCGGCCGGGCGGGCGACCGCTGGCCGAGGTGCTGCGGGCCGCCGGGACCGTCGGGGTCAACGCCTCCGTGCTGGCGCTCGCCGCCGGCTTCGCGGCCTGCCACTACCTGCTCGCCCAGCACCTGCGCGGCCCCCGGGGCGAGAGCGCCACCGCCACCGCACTCACCATGCTGGCGTTCCCGCTCGGCATGGTGCTGGCCGGCCGGGTCGGCGGCCGGCTGGCCGACCGCTGGGGAGCCCGACCGACCGCGCTCACCGGCGCCGCCGTCACCGCCGTCGGCCTGGCCCTGCTCGTCCCGCTGGACACCGGCTGGTCCGCCCCCGAGATCGCCGCGCGACTCGCCCTCGCCGGTGCCGGGATGGGCCTCAACGGCGGCCCCACCCAGGCCCTGGTGATGTCCGCCTCCCCACCCGGGAAGCTCGCCACCGCCGGTTCCGCCGTCCAACTCGCCCGCAGCCTCGGCTTCGCGCTCGGCCCGGCCCTCGCCACCGCCACCGCCCTGGCCGGGGCCCGCGACACCACCGGCACCCGGGCCGGAATCGCCCTGGCCGCCCTTGTCGCGGCCACCGCCGTCGCACTGCTCGCCCTGCACCGCCGCCCCAAGCCCTGACCGCACCGCACCGTCCCGTCCCGTCCCGTTCCGCACCCCACCACCCCCTCCCTCCCCACCGAAGGACCTCCTCAGATGACCGACACGATCCCCGACCCGGCCGCCACCGACGAAGCCCCGCGCTGCCCGTACGGGTACGACCGGCTCCCCTCCCCCGTCCCGCTGTACGGTCCTGCGTACAAGCGCGACCCGTACCCGCTCTACCAGCGGATGCGCGAGGCCGGGCCGGTGCACCGGGTGGAGTTCCCCAGCGGCATCCACGCCTGGCTGGTCACCGGCTACCGGGCCGCCCACGCGGCCCTCAACGACCCCCGCCTCGGCAAGAACCACACCCTCGGCAACGACAACTGGCGCCGACTCGCGTCGATCATGCCGGAGCCCCAGCACTCGCAGCTCCAGGTCCACCTGCTCCACCAGGACCCGCCCAAGCACACCTCGATGCGCCGACTCGTGCTCGACGCCTTCGCCCCGCGCCGGGTGGAGTCGCTGCGCCCCCGGTTCCAGGAGCTGGCCGACGCCCTGGTGGACGAGCTGCCGGAGTCCGGCGGCGCGGACCTGGTGGGCGGCTTCGCGGCCCACTATCCCTTCCGGGTGCTCGCCGACGTCATCGGCCTGCCGCCCGAGTTGGCGAACCGCTTCGACCGGGACTGGGGCAAGGTGGTCCAGCCGGTCGGCCCGCAGGACCCCGGCCGCCCGGCGTACGAGGCCCGGCTGCGCGGCCTCCAGACGTACATCGCCGACGTCGTCACCCGTAAGCGCGCCGACTGCCGGGAACCCGGCTGGACGGCGCAGGACGACCTGCTGGGCCGGCTCGTCGCCGCCCATGACGCGGGCGAGTTGAGTCGCGCGGAGCTCGACTCGATGGTGTTCCAGCTGCTGGTCGCCGGGCAGGAGCCGGTCACCAACCAGATCACCACCATGCTGGTCACCCTGCTGCGCCACCCCGAGCAACTCGCCCGACTGCGCGAGGGCGTCGACGAGCCCGGCAGGATCGCCCGGGCGGTGGAGGAACTCCTGCGCCACGACGCCGCGTTCGAGCTCACCACCTGGCGGTTCTTCGCCGAGGACAGCGACCTGTTCGGCACCACCGTCCCGGCCGGCGACTCGGTCATCGTCTCGCTCTGCGCCGCCAACCGCGACGACGCGCAGTTCCCCGAGCCCGACCGCCTCGATCTCGACCGCACGCCCAACGCCCACCTGGCCTTCGGCCACGGCATCCACTACTGCCCCGGCGCCGCGCTGGCCCGGGCCGAACTCCAGGTCGCCCTCGCCACCCTGCTCACCCGGCTGCCCGGACTGCGCCCGGCCGAGGCGCCCGGTGACGGCCTGGCGGACCTGGCCTGGGTCCCCGCCGTCCTGGCACGCGGGGTGAACCGGCTGCCGGTCTCCTACGACCACCGCCGCTGACCCCCGGGCGCATCGCGCCCCCGGCTCCGACCGCCCGGCTCCGACCGCCCGGAGCCCGAAACCCGTACCGCACCGCCTTTCGTGGAGGACCCACCATGCCGCCCGTCGGCACCGCCCCTGCCGCCATCACCCCCGACACCATCACCGCTGCCACCGGCAGCCCCGACAGCAGCACCACCGCCGCCCTCGCCGCCCGCGTCCTCGGCCTGCTACTGCCGCACCGCCGCGCCGCGGACCCGGAGTTCGACGCCCGCCCGGAGCACTTCCCGCTCCAGCTGGCGCAGTTGGCGGACTTCATCGCCGCCGGCGAACCGATCGTCCTGACCCTGCCCGGCTTCCCCTGCAAGTCGCCGAACCCGGCGAAGGTGCTCGGCCACCTGCCCGACGAGGGCGAACGGCTGTCGCTGACCTTCCTCGACGGCCTGTGCGCCGAGATCGGCCGCCTGCACGCACCCGGTGCGCGCATCCTGATCTGCTCGGACGGGCACATCTTCGGCGACCTGATCAACGTCCCGGACGACCACATAGACGCCTACTCGGACGCCCTGACCTCCATGATCGCCCGCGAGGGCCTGGCCCACCTCGACACCTTCGACCTGCGGGCCGTCCTCGGCGACCTCCCGTACGACGAGAAGCGCGCCCGGGTGCACGCCCAGTACGCGCCGAGCGTCGAGGAGTTGCGCGAACAGGTGCTGACCGAGGAGGAGACCCTGCGGCTCTACCGGGGCATCACCCGCTTCCTCACCGAGGACACCGTCGGCTTCACCGGCACCCGCTCCGCCCTCCAGCGGGAGTGCCGCCGCCGCGCCTACGGCGTGATCCAGCGCAGCCGCGCCTGGGGCGAGTTGATCGCCGAGCACCACCCGCGCGCCGTCCGGCTCTCCATCCACCCGCAGCCGGCCGGGGCCTCCAAGTTCGGCATCCGACTGCTGGCGGCGGCCGACTCCTGGACCACGCCCTGGCACTCCGCCGTGCTCCACCGCGCCGACGACGAGCGGGAGTTGCTGCGCAGCGAGGAGGCCGCGCGGCTCGGCCGACTGGTCCTGCGGGACGGCCGGCCGAGCCACTACGAGTGCCGCTAGGGCGTGTCTTCGAACTCCCGTCGTCCGCCCGCAGGGCG
>NZ_JBHVET010000164.1:0-12815 GCF_042802135.1 Kitasatospora sp. NPDC057512 | reverse complement strand
CCCCGCGAGGGGGCGCGCGGAGACGAGGATGCGGCGGCACCTGTTCCTGCCGGGTGCCGCCGCTGGTGCAGATACCGGGTGACCATGCATGCACCGGAAGTGCCGATCAGACGGGGATCCTGCCCGTTCGTCTGGTCCGGCGGCCCGACAGCGGGTCGGCTGCATGTGGGTGCCCGGATATCTGTACGTGCGGTCCGTGGGGCCTGAACTGCGTTGTCGGTTTGACCTCTTAAGGTCCTGACCGGGTCTCGCGGGCCGTGCTTCATTTGTATCGCGTTTCGGGGGAAAGGGGAACCCGAAAAGAGAAGTCTGTCCCGATTGACCGTTTTGTCCAAGGACTGCCGGGCCGCCCGCCTCAGGCGAGCGGACGCCGCCGGCGGGCCAGGTACCAGATCACCCCGGCGGTCACCACGGCCGTCCCGACCGCCACGGCGGTCAGCACCGAGCCGCTCGGGGCCGAGAACTCGGGCAGTCGGCGCCGCAGTTCCACCGGCTTGTCGAAGACCAGCACCGGCCACTCCCGGGCCTGCGCCTCCTTCCGCAGCGCACGGTCCGGATTGACCGCCGACGGATGGCCGACCGCCTCCAGCAGCGGCAGGTCGGTGGAGGAGTCGCTGTAGGCGTAGGAGGCGGCCAGGTCGTAGCCCTCGATCGCGGCCAACTCCCGAATGGCGGCGGCCTTGTTCTCGGCGTACGCGTAGTACTCGATCTCGCCGGTGTAGCAGCCGTCCTCGACGTGGAGACGGGTGGCGATCACGTGGTCCGCGCCGAGCAGTCGGCCGATCGGCTCGACCACCTCGGAGCCGGAGCTGCTGACGATCACCACGTCCCGGCCGGCCGCGTGGTGCTGCTCGATCAGCGAGGCCGCCTCGTCGTAGATGATCGGGTCGATCAGGTTGTGCAGGGTCTCGGCGACGATCTCGCGGACCTGCTGGACGTTCCAGCCCCGGGTGAGCGCGGAGAGGTACTGGCGCATCTTCTCCATCTGGTCGTGGTCCGCGCCGCCGACCAGGAAGACGAACTGGGCGTACGCGCTGCGCAGTACGGCCCGACGGTTGATCAGGCCGCCCTGGTAGAAGGGGCGGCTGAAGGCCAGTGCGCTCGACTTGGCGATGATGGTCTTGTCGAGGTCGAAGAAGGCCGCGGTGCGCAGCCCGCCGGGTCGGGGGCGAACGGGCGGGCGGAGCTCTTCGGGCCCGGTGGCGTCGCCCTGGGACTCGTCGGCGTAGTCGTCGGCGTTCTCGGTGGTGTCCACGGGAACCGAGGATAGAGGGAGCCGCAAAAGACCCCGCCATTCGGCGTACTCGCGGGCGTGCGGGTTTGTGTTTCTGGCCGCTCGGGTACACCATGGAAGTCACGGATCGTTCGCGACCGTGCTAACCCGGTCCGGCTCCTCCCCCCCGAGCCGGGCTGTGGATAGACGACCCCCGCTCTCCCCCCCGGCGGGGGTCGTCGCACGTCCGGGGCCATTTTCAGGGCTTGAACGCCCCTCGCCGCGGGTGCGCCGCCGTCGTGTCGACGGCTTACAGGGGGTGTCGCCACTCCGGCCCGTCGATCGACTTTCGTCACTCTGTGTCGCCATTTGCTCATGCCCGTCGAGGATCGAACGGCTGGTTCCGATCGGTGGTGCGAGCCCGTTCGGAAGCCGTTCGGAAGCGGTGTCCGGAAGGCGGCGGGTGGGGGTCGGGAGAACCGCTGAACGGGGCGGGGCGGGTCGCCGGTTCATCTCGGTGACCCCCTTTCGTCAATTCTTCGCCGAATAGCCCCCCGCCCGGGTGAACGCTTTCCTCCACAGCACACGAGTTATCCACAGGCAATCGGAACCCGGATGACGAAATCCGGATCTCCCCCCACCGTGATGACCGGCGGCGGTCGCCGGGCAGGGCCTCACCCCTTCCTCCCTCAGAGGCCTGTCGGGCGGCCGTCCGCCGGAACCGTCCGACGTGCGCCGTCGGCCACCCCTGGTGGTCCGCGGCGCGGAGGGGAGCAACCATGTCGACGCCGATCGCCGACCACATCACCGCCGAGGGCCCCGCGGTCGCCGGGCCGCTCGTCGTCACCGAGGACGAGGGCCTGGCCGAGCACCTGCTGCGGATCTGCGCGGCGGCGGGCACCGAGCCGAGGCTGGTCCGGGGCGCGCCGCCGACGCGGGACCTCTGGGAAGGGGCCTCGCTGGTCCTGGTCGGGGACGACCAGGCCGTCCGCTGCTCCGGGCTGGGGCGGCGCGGCGGGGTGCTGCTGCTCGGGCTGGACCTCGACGACCCCGGGGTGTGGGTCAGAGCCGTCCAACTCGGGGCCGAGCACGTGCTGTTCCTGCCCGACGCCGAGGCCTGGCTGCTCGACCGGATCGCCGACGCGGCCGAGGGCGTCGGCTGCCCGGCGGTCACCGTCGCGGTGCTCGGCGGGTCCGGCGGGGCCGGGGCCTCGACCCTGGCCTGCGCGCTGGCGGTCACGGCCGCGCGGGCGGGTCGGCGGACGATGCTCCTGGACGGCGATCCGCTGGGCGGGGGCCTCGACATCCTGCTCGGCGGCGAGCGGGTCAGCGGGCTGCGCTGGCCCGATCTGGCCGGCTCCCGCGGGCGGGTCAGCGGGGCCGAACTGGCCCGGGCGCTGCCCGCGCTCAAACGGCTCTCCGCGCTGTCCTGCCTGTCCTGGGACCGGGGCGACACCCTGACGGTGCCGCCGGAGGCCATGCGCAGCGTGCTGGCCGCCTCCAGACGGCGCGGCGGGCTGGTGGTGGTCGACGTGCCCCGGCACCTCGACGCGGCCGCCGGGCAGGCGCTGGAGCAGTCCGACCTGGCGCTCCTGGTGGTGTCGGCCGAGCTGCGCGCGGTGGCCGCCGCCGACCGGGTCGCGGCGGCGGCCCGGATGCGGCTCGGGGACGTCCGGGCGCTGGTGCGGCCGGTGCGGGCCGGCGGGCTCCCGGCCCGGCAGATCGCCCGCGGGCTGCGGTTGCCGCTGGCGGGGGAGCTGGAGCCGGAGCCGGGCCTGGCCCAGGACGTGGTGAAGGGCGTCCCGCCCGGAAGCCGGGAGGGCGGCCCGCTCGCGCGCTTCTGCGCGAGCTTCCTGACCGAGGTGCTGCCGCCGGTGCCGGCGGTCGGAGGAGGTGTGTACTGATGGTCCGTCTGCGCAGAACGGTCCTTCGGAGCGGATCGCCCGGTCCGGGCGGCGGTGCGCGGGAGCACCGGCCGCTGCGGAGCGTGCCGCCGCCCGGCGGGCCGCCGGAGCCCGGGCACGGGCCCTGTCCGTACGGTCGGACGGCCCGCGAGCAGCGGGCGGCGGCCCTGGTGGACGCGGTCCGGCTGCGGCTGGCCGAGTCGGGGGCCGCCCCGACGGCGGGCTCGGTCGCGGCCGCGCTGCGGGCCACCCGCCCGCCGCTCGGCGGGGACGAGGTCCTGGACACCGTGCGCTCGCTGCGCGCCGAACTGGTGGGTGCGGGCCCGCTGGACGGGCTGCTGGCGGCGCCCGACGTCACGGACGTCCTGGTGAACGGTCCGGACGAGGTGTGGGTCGACCGTGGCGGCGGCCTGCAGCGAACCACCGGAGTCCGCTTCGCCGACGCCGAGGCGGTGCGGCGGCTGGCCCACCGGCTGGCCACGGCGGCCGGCCGACGGCTGGACGACGCCCGCCCCTGGGTGGACGCCCGGCTGCCGGACGGCACCCGGCTGCACGCCGTACTGCCGCCGATCGCGGCCGGCTGCACGCACATCTCGCTGCGGGTCTGCCGCCCCCGGCCCTTCACGCTCGACGAGCTGGTGGCGGGCGGGTCGCTGCCACCGGAGGGTGCGGAGCTGCTCGCGGGCATCGTGCGGGCCCGGCTGTCACTGCTCGTCTCCGGCGGGACGGGCTCGGGGAAGACCACGCTCCTGTCGGCCCTGCTCGGCCTGGTCGGGCCGGACGAGCGGATCGTGCTCGCCGAGGACTCCGCCGAGCTGCAACCGGCCCACCCGCACGTGGTCCGATTGCAGAGCCGGCCGCCCAATCAGGAGGGGCTGGGCGAGTTCACCCTGCGGGACCTCGTCCGCCAGGCGCTGCGGATGCGTCCGGACCGGCTGGTGATCGGCGAGGTCCGCGGGCCCGAGGTGTCGGACCTGCTGGCCGCGCTGAACACGGGGCACGAGGGCGGCTGCGGCACGGTCCACGCCAACACGGCGGCGGACGTACCGGTCCGGTTGGAGGCCCTGGGCGCGCTCGCGGGCCTCGACCGGACGGCGCTGCACGGCCAACTGCGGGCCGCACTCGACGTGGTGGTGCACCTGGTCCGCGATCCGGGCTCGGGGCGGCGCCGGGTGGCGGAGGTCCACACGCTGGCCGGGGCCGGTGACGGGTTAGCCGTGACCACACCCGCGGTGGCCTTCCCGGCATCCGGTGGCCTGCGTCCCGGCGCGGGGTGGGAACGGCTGGTCGGGCTGTTGGCGGCGCGCGGGGTGTCGCTCGGTCGGGGGCGCCCGTGATCGCGGTGACGGTGGCCGGGCCGGTGGGCGCGGACGTGCGGGTGGTGGAAGTCGCCTTCGCCCTGCTGCTGGGCGGGTGCGCGGTGGGAGCCCTGGTGCTGCTCGGCGGTGCGGGCCGGAAAGGCCGAGGTCAACGGAGGTTTGTGAAGTGATGCAGAGTCAACTCGCGGTCTGCTGGACGCTGGCGTTGTGCCTGGTGGCCGTCGCCGCGTGGCGTGCGGTGCAGGAGCAGTTGCCGGGCGGGCAGCGCTCCAGGCTGGTGCTGGCGGGCAGCGGGCCTCCGGTGCGGGCGCCCGGCCCGGAGACGGTGGTGCGTCCCCGGGCCCGGGGACGGCTGCCGGACTTCCTGGTGTCCGAACTGCTGCTCCTGCCACTGGGGTTGGCCGCCGGGCAGGCCACCTCCTCGCCGGTGCCGGTGCTCGCGGCCGCGCTGGCCGTCCTGCCGCTGCGCAGGTGGCGGCTGCGGCGACGCCTGGCGGCGGAGGCCCGGCACCGGGCCGCGGCGGTGGTGGAGCTCTGCGCCGGCCTGGCAGGGGAGTTGCGCGGTGGGGCGACGCCGGAGCAGGCGCTGCACCTGGTCACCGCGCGGTTCGCCGCCGACCCGGAGGGGCTGCGCAGGCTCGGCGAGGAGCCGGTGGCCCGACTGGCGGCGGGCCGTTACGGCGGGGACGTGCCGGCCGCGCTGCACCTGCTGGCCGAACTTCCGGGCGGCAGCGGGGCGGCGGCCGTGGCGGCCTGCTGGCGGGTGGCCGAGGGCAGCGGGTCGGGGTCGGCCGATGCGCTGGGCCGAGTCGCGGAGGCGTTGCGCGGGGAGCGGGCACTCGCGGAGGAGATCGCCGGGGAACTGGCCGGACCGCGCGCGACGATCGCCGTCCTGGCCGCGCTGCCGGGCGTCGGGCTGCTCATCGGGGCGGCGCTCGGGGCCCGCCCGCTGGAGGTCCTGTTGCACACCCCGGCCGGGCTGGGCTGCCTCGTGGCGGGGGCGGTCCTGGAGGGGCTGGGCGTGCTCTGGACGGCACGCATCGTCCGGACGGCGGCCCACGGCGCGCTGGAGGAGCCTGCTGGGTGGGGCGAGCGGTACCGGGCCCCCGGTCGTGCGGCGCCCGCTCTTCGGCCGGGTGAGCGGAACCGTGGGCTGTCGCGGGTGCGCGCACGGGCGCTCGGGGCGGAAGCGGGGGCGAGGTGATGCGGGGCGTCGAGTGGGCGGTTTTCGCCCTCACCGCAGGCGCGGTTGCTGCGGGGTGGACGTCGGTGCGCGGCCGGGTGAGGCGTCGACGGGTGCTCGTCCGGGCCCGGGGCCGAGAGGGGATGGGGAGGCGAACCATGGTGACCGCCTCGATGGTTGGGCGTTGCCGGCGGCTGGTGGTGGCGGCCGCCGTCGGGATCACGGCGGCGGTGCTGCTCGGTGGCGGCACCGGGCTGGCTGTCGGGGTTCTGCTCGCGGTGGGCGCCCATCGCTGGTCGGCCCGGGCGCGGTCGCCGGCCGATCGCCGGGCGGCCCGCGATGAGGAGCTGCTGACCAGGCAACTCCCCCTGGGTGCCGAGCTGTTGGCGGCCTGCCTCGGCTCGGCGGCGCTGCCCTCGGAGGCCGTGTCGGCGGTGGGCCGGAGCGTGGGGGCGCCGCTGGGGCCCCGGCTGGCGGCGATCGGGGCCGAACTGGCCCTGGGCGCACCGCCGGAGCTGTGCTGGCACCGCCTGGGCGAGCAGCACCCGTCGCTGGCGCCGCTGGCCCGCTGTCTGGAGCGCAGCAGCCTCGGCGGCGTCCCCGCCGCCGGCCCGTTGATCGGGCTGGCCCAGGGGCAGCGCGCGGCAGCCGCCCGCGCGGCCCACACCCGGGTCCGCCGGGCCGCGGTGCTCGCCACCGCGCCGCTGGGGCTCTGCTTCCTCCCGGCCTTCGTCCTGATCGGCGTGGTTCCGGTGGTCGTCGGCCTCACCAGCCGCTTCGCCCAGGCGATGTGAAGGACCGTCGGCCGCACGAGCAGCCGTCGTACGTCGAGTGACAGGAGAGTTTCATGACCGCAGTGATCGCGAATCGGCCCGGTGCCGGGCGTCCGCTCCGCCCGTTGGCCGAGGAGTGGCGGCGGAGGAGCCGCCGGTCGGTCCGTCGGGTGCGCTGGGCAGCCCGCCGGGTCCGCCGGGTGGCGCGACTCCGGGGCCGCTCGGACGCCGGGATGACCACGGCCGAGTACGCCGTCGGGACGCTGGGCGCGTGCGCCCTCGCGGCCGGGCTGTACAAGGTGGTGACCAGCGACGCCATCACGGGCGCGCTGACCGACATGCTGGTACGGGCGCTCCATGCGACCTGAGGCACGTTGCCGAACTCCCGCCGGCGGGCCGTCTTCGGCCGGAGGACCCCTGGGTGCGGGCGCACCCCGCGGGGCTGCCACCGGTCGTCGGCGGCCCCCGGCCGGGCGGACGGGCGGAGCGTCCGCACTCGCCTCGCGAGGCACGCACCCCGGCGTCGCCCCGTCCGGGCTCCGGGCGGGCGGCAGGGGCCTGAAGGCGGGCCCCGCGCGGGCCGGGGAGCGCGGCGTCGGCCGGGCGTGGTCGCTGCGCCGGCGGCGACGCGGCGACGCGGGCTTCGTGACGGCGGAGACGGCGGTAGTGCTGCCGGCGCTCGTCGTGCTCGCGGCGATGCTGATCTGGGGCGTACTCGCGGCGGCCGCGCAGATCCGCTGTGTGGACGCCGCCCGGGTCGGCGCCAGGGCGGCCGCGCGCGGGGAGGCGGACGCCGCCGGACTCGCCCGCGCGGCGGCCCCGCCGGGCGCACGGGTCCGGGTGGCCATGGCGGCTGACACGGTCCGGGTCGACGTGGAGGCGCCGTGCGCGGGGCCGGGCAGGCTCGGCGGGCTGCTCGCCGTCCGGCTCAGCGCGGCGGCCGTGGCGGCGCGGGAGGACGTCCTGGTGGCTGGCGCGGAGGCAGGCGGTGGCCCATGGCCGTCCTGAGCGGGCTGCGGGAGACCGTGGAGCGGCTGGCACGCGCCCGTGCGGTCCGAGCGGTCGCGGTGGGCGGCCGAGGGCCGGACGCCGGCTCGGCGACGGTCTGGCTGCTCGCCCTGGCGATGCTGGGCACGGCGGTGTTCGCCGGGACGATCGCGGTCGGCTCGGTGGTTGCCGCTCGGCACCGGGCCGAGTCGGCGGCCGACCTCGCGGCCCTCGCCGCGGCGGACCGACTGCTGCTGGACCGGGACGGCGGCTGCGCCCGGGCCGCCGGAATCGCCGCCGTACAGGGCGCCGGGCTGGTGTCCTGTGCGGTCGACCGGTCGGCGGACGCCGTCGAGGTGGTGGCCGAGGTGGAGGTCCGCGGGCTCCCGGCCCGACTGCCGGTCGGCCCGGCGCGGGCGAGGGCTCGGGCCGGGCCGGTACGGGCCCCGGTCACCGGCCCCGAGGACGTGCCGGAAGGCGGGCCGGGCGGGGCCCCGGACGGAGTCCCGGGCGTTGCTACGGAGGCGGTCTCATGAACCGGCCGGTGCTCCACCGTGCGATCCCGGTGCTCCACCGTGCGGTCCCGGTGCCGCCCCCGGCCCGTCCGCCTCCGGTCCGTCCGGTCCGTCCGGTCCGTTCGGTCCGTCCGTCGCCTCCGGCCCGTCGTCCGGCGCCTCCGCGGCTTCGGGTGCCCCGGCCAGCAGGACGTCCAGGAGCCGGACGGCAGCGGCCTTGTCCAGCGGGTCGTTCCCGTTGCCGCACTTGGGCGACTGGACGCAGGACGGGCAGCCGCGCTCGCACTCGCAGGAGGCGATCGCCGTCCGGGTGGCCGTCAGCCACTGGACGGCCCGTTGGAAGCCGCGTTCGGCGAAGCCGGCCCCACCGGGGTGGCCGTCGTAGACGAACACGGTCGGCAGGCCGGTGTCCGGGTGCAGCGGGACGGAGACGCCTCCGATGTCCCACCGGTCGCAGGTGGCGAACAACGGCAGCAGGCCGATCGAGGCGTGCTCGGCGGCGTGGGCGGCGCCGGGCAGCTGGTCGGGCGGGATGTCCGCGTCGAGCAGCTGGTCCTCGGTGACGGTCCACCAGACCGCGCGGGTGCGCAGTGTGCGGGGCGGCAGGTCGAGCTTGGACTCGCCCATGATCTCCCCGGTGGAGATCCGCTTGCGGAGGTAGCCGACCACCTGGTTGACCACCTCCACCGAGCCGAAGCTGAGCCGGCCCTCGCCCCAGTCCACGGTGGTGTCGGTGTCGAGGACGGAGATGGAGGTGATGTCGCGGGCGGCCGTGGTGTACGGCGGGTCGGCCGGTTCGACCAGGGCGACGGAGTTCTCCAGGTCGAACTCCCGGACGAGGTAGGTGCGGCCCTGGTGCAGGTGGACGGCGCCGGTGTGGACGGTGGTGTGCGCGGCTGCGGCGTCCACCGTGCCGAGCAGCCGGCCGGTGTCGGCCTCGACGATCTGCACCGGGTTGCCGCCGCTGCCGCGCAGGTCCACGGCGTCGGCCGCGCGCTCGCGACGGGTCCAGTACCAGGAGCCGTCGCTGCGCCGGCGCAGCAGGCCGCGCCGCTCCAGGACCGGCAGCAGTGGTGCGGTGGACGGCCCGAACAGCTCCAGGTCGGCATCGGTGAGCGGGAGTTCGGCGGCGGCCGCGCACAGGTGCGGGGCGAGCACGTGCGGGTTGTCGGGGTCGAGCACGGTGGCCTCGACGGGGGCCGCGAACAGCGCCTCGGGGTGGTGCACCAGGTAGGTGTCCAGCGGGTCGTCCCGGGCGATCAGGACGGCCAGCGCCCCTTGGGCCTCCCGGCCCGCGCGGCCCGCCTGCTGCCAGAGCGAGGCCCGGGTGCCGGGGTAGCCGGCCATCAGGACGGCGTCGAGGCCGGAGATGTCGACGCCGAGTTCGAGAGCGGAGGTGGAGGCCAGGCCGAGCAGTCGGCCGGAGTGCAAGTCGCGTTCCAAGGCCCGGCGTTCGTCGGCGAGGTAACCGCCGCGGTAGGCGGCGACCCGTCCGGCGAGCGGGCGGCCGAGCTGGTCCTGGGCCTGGAGCGCGACGAGCTCGGCGGCGCGCCGGGAGCGCACGAAGACGACGGTGCGGGTCTCCCGTTCGACCAGCTCGGTCAGCAGGTGGGCGGCCTCGGCGGTCGCGGTGCGGCGCACGGGCGCGCCGTGCTCGCCGACGTTCTCGGTCAGCGGCGGCTCCCAGAGGCCGAAGACCATCGGCCCGCGCGGCGAGGCGTCCTCGGTGACGGCCACGGCGGGCAGGCCGGTCAGCCGTTGGGCGGTCGCGGCCGGGTCGGCGGTGGTGGCGGAGGCCAGCAGGAAGGCGGGTGACGAACCGTAACGGGCGCAGATGCGGCGCAGCCGCCGC
This sequence comes from Kitasatospora sp. NPDC057512, assembly GCF_042802135.1. Lineage (NCBI taxonomy): Bacteria > Bacillati > Actinomycetota > Actinomycetes > Kitasatosporales > Streptomycetaceae > Kitasatospora > Kitasatospora sp. NPDC057512. The sequence goes on along the minus strand of NZ_JBHVET010000164.1, from coordinate 3,069 downwards.
AGCACCTGGGCGACGTGCGAGCCGAACACGCCCCGGTAGCTGTGGCACTCGTCGACGACGACGTAGCGCAGCGCCTTGAGGAAGGTGGACCAGCGGGCATGGCCGGGCAGGATGCCCCGGTGCAGCATGTCCGGGTTGGTGAGCACGTAGGAGGCGTACTGGCGGACCCACTCGCGCTCCTCGGGCGGGGTGTCGCCGTCGTAGAGGGCGGCGCGCACCCTCGGCGGGGCGAGTTCGGCGGCCCGGCGGCGCTGGTCGGCGGCGAGCGCCTTGGTCGGGGCCAGGTAGAGCGCGGTGGCGCCGCGGCCGTTGCGGGCCTCGGTGCCGTCCAGCAGGTCGCTGAGCACCGGGGCCAGGTAGCCCAGCGACTTGCCCGAGGCGGTGCCTGTGGCGATCACCACAGTCTGGCCGCTTTTGGCCAGATTCATCGCTTCTGCCTGGTGCGCCCACGGCTGTTCCACCCCGACGGCACGCGCCGCGGCCACGACCTCCGGACGGATCGAGTCCGGCCACGGTGAATAACGCGCAGGTCGGGCGGGAAGGTGCTCCGTATGGGTGAGTCGGTCGGACCGCCCCCGGCCGGCGGCCAGGGTCGTGAGCAGTGCCTCGGGCGGGCTGTGTCGGGGCGGCATGAGGACCCAGTGTGTCACCGGCGTGACGGAGAATCGTCGTAAGCCATCGTGCGGGCATGGTCGCAGGTGGTTGAATGTGGCCGTGACGGCCGTATGGCCGTGGGTCGCAGCGCCGAGGCTTGCCACGCGTGGCTGGGCGCGCCCGGGCTCGACCATGCGGTGGCGGCCGTCCGGCCGAGGATCGCACATGACGTAGCAAGGCAAGGTGCTGGAGGTTCCGTGGACCTGTCCCTGTCGACCCGTTCAGTCGGCGATCGTACGGTCGTCGAGGTTGGCGGCGAGATCGATGTGTACACCGCCCCGAAGCTGCGGGAGCAGCTGGTCGAGCTCGTCAACGACGGCAAGTACCACCTCGTCGTCGACATGGAAGGCGTTGACTTCCTCGACTCGACCGGCCTCGGTGTGCTGGTGGGCGGTCTGAAGCGAGTGCGTGCCCACGAGGGCTCGCTGCGCCTCGTCTGCAACCAGGAGCGCATCCTGAAGATTTTCCGCATCACCGGCCTGACCAAGGTCTTCCCGATCCACACCTCGGTGGACGACGCGGTCAACGCGACCGACTGACGCGGCCGGGCCGGCCCGTGCGGCCGGCCCCGCTCGTTCTTCGCGTCCGGGTGCCCGGGTCCGTGTGGCCCGGTGCGTCCCCCGGGCGCCCCTGGGCCGGTTCCGCCGGCCCGCAGGGGCCGGGTCTCCGGCCCCGGTCGGAGCACCCCGAGGGGGAGAGATGGCAACCGTCGAACTTCGATTCAGCGCGCTTCCCGAGCACGTGCGGACGGCCAGGCTGGTCGCCGCGGCCGTCGCCAGACGGGCCGGGGTCGACGAGTCGGTGCTCGACGAGGTACGGCTCGCGGTCGGCGAGGCGTGCTCCCGTGCGGTCGGACTGCACCAGCGCGGCGGCATCGGCGGCGCGGTCCGGGTCGCGCTGACCGATCAGGAGAAGCGTTTCCTCATCGAGGTCGAGGACGAGGCCGGCCCCGCCGCCGTCCCGGCCTCCGGCGACGCCGAGGGCGGCGAGCCGGACGAGGACACCCTGGGCCTCGCCGTGATCACCGGCCTGGTCGAGGACCTGGAGGTCACCAACGGCACGGGCGGTGGCCTGATCCGGATGAGCTGGCCGGTCTCGGTCGCCTCGATCGCGGTCTGAGGCGCCGCCTCGACGGCTCCTCGTTTCCTCGTTTCCTTACGCCCTTGCGTCCTCGCTTCCTCGTGGGCGTTTCCTCGCGCCCGAGAGCGGCCGGGGTCCTGCTCCTGGGCATGCGGTGGCACACCGCTGATCCCGGTGGTTCGTCGCGTCGCGGAAGAGGGCGTCCACGCGGATCCGTGTCCTGTGGGCGCCTGGGCTGCTCGGGAGGCCCGCCCCGCCGCCGAAACGCTCGGGCCGGGACGAGTGCGAGCGGGCCCGCCCCGGGCCGGGGCATCGAGAGGGCGGCCCGTGGGGGCGGGGGAGCCGGGAACCGGGGAACGGACATCGGCCGTGTAGGTTCGACGACCGATGACGACCGAAACCGAAAGGCCTCTCCCGGTGAACAAGCGACTGCTGGCCGTACCCGCCCTCGGCGTGCTGCTCGCGTTCGGCGCCGTCGGCTGCGGCGGCGACGACAACAACAGCAAGCAGCTGGAGTCCTGGGCGTCGAACGTCTGCGGCGCTGCCAAGGACCCGATCGCCCAGGCGCAGACCGCCCTCGCCGACACCGGCCAGGTGAAGACCGGCGAGGCCCCGGCCGACCTCCAGAAGCGGCTCTCCACGGACATCGGGCGGCTGGCCAAGACCAACCAGGACATAGCCGCCGCCATCGACGCGGCCGGGGCGCCCAAGGTGCAGGACGGCGCGGCCCTACAGAAGGACACCGTCGAGGAGCTGAAGAAGGCGGCCGACGGCTACGTGGAGGTCCAGAAGAAGGTGGACGCGCTGCCCAACAACGACCAGGCCAAGTTCGCCGACGGGCTGCGCAGCGTGGCCGACCAGGTGCAGCAGCTGGCCTCGCTCTCCACCCAGGCGCAGAGCAAGCTCCAGCGCGGTGAGCTCGGTGCGGCGATGGCCAAGCAGGAGGGCTGCAAGCCGTCCCCGACCACCGCCCCGACCGGCGGCGCTTCCGGCGGTGCGGGGGCCGGCGCGAGTGGCACCCCGGCCCCGGGCGGTGCGGGCACGACCCCGGCGCCCGGTGCCACCGACACCCCGAGTGCCCCGGCCACCACCCCGGCGCCCGGCGCGACCGACGGTACGAGCCCGGCCGCGGCCGGTGCGACCACCGCTCCGGCCGCCCCGCCCACCACCCCGGCGAACCCGGCCCCCAGCGCGAGCTGAGTCCGGGCGGACCGGAGGGTCCGGCGCGCCCGTCCCCGTACACCGGCCCCGCTCCCCCTCCTGACTCGTAAACCCAGCGGCCGCAGCCGCCGTGTCGTCGGCTGAAGAACTCGGTCGACGCGGTAACATTCGAAC
>NZ_JBHVET010000163.1:0-12840 GCF_042802135.1 Kitasatospora sp. NPDC057512 | reverse complement strand
CCGCCCGGGGCTGTGGGGCCCGGGCGGCGGCCCGTTCAGTCGAGTGTCGGATGTGACGTGTGGTGCCGGTGCCGCGGCGACCTGTCAACGACGCGGCGAAGCGTCGAGTACCTGCTGGAGCGCCTCGAACTCCTCGACGCACTTGCCGGAGCCGAGCGCGACGGAGTCGAGCGGGTTCTCCGCGATGTGGATCGGCATGCCGGTCTCGCGGCGCAGCCGCTCGTCCAGGCCGCGCAGCAGGGCGCCGCCGCCGGTGAGCACGATGCCCCGGTCCATGACGTCGCCGGCCAGCTCGGGCGGGCACTGGTCGAGGGTGGTCTTGACCGCGTCGATGATCGCGTTGACCGGCTCGTCGATGGCCTCGCGGACCTCGGCGGCGGAGATGACCACGGTCTTGGGCAGACCGCTGACCAGGTCGCGGCCGCGGATCTCGGCGTGCTCGTCCTTCTCGCCCTCCAGGCCGAAGGCGCTGCCGATGCTCATCTTGATCTGCTCGGCGCTGCGCTCGCCGAGGAGCAGCGAGTACTCCTTCTTGATGTGCTGGACGATCGCGTTGTCCAGCTCGTCGCCGGCGACCCGGATGGACTGGGCGGTGACGATGCCGCCGAGGGAGATCACGGCGACCTCGGTGGTGCCGCCGCCGATGTCGACGACCATGTTGCCGGTGGCCTCGTGGACGGGCAGGCCGGCGCCGATCGCGGCGGCCATCGGCTCCTCGATGATGTGCACCTGGCGGGCGCCGGCCTGCGAGGAGGCCTCGATGACGGCGCGGCGCTCGACGCCGGTGATGCCGGAGGGCACGCAGACCACGACGCGGGGGCGGGCGAGGTAGCGGCGGCGGTGGATCTTGAGGATGAAGTACCGCAGCATCCGCTCGGTGATCTCGAAGTCGGCGATCACGCCGTCCTTGAGCGGGCGGATGGCGACGATGTTGCCCGGGGTGCGGCCGATCATCTTCTTGGCCTCGGCGCCGACGGCGAGGATGCCGCCGGTGTTGGTGTTCACCGCGACGACGGACGGCTCGTTCAGAACGATGCCCTTGCCCCTGACGTACACCAGCGTATTGGCTGTTCCGAGGTCGATCGCCAAGTCGCGGCCGATGAACGACAGGTTGCTCGCCATGGGGTGTGGGTGCCTTCCCGGGCTCGGAGTTCATAGGGGGGGTGGACGAATGCGCGCGTCCACGCGTGGGCGGAGAACAGCTGAGCTGCCTTACCGGGCCCTTGAGTCGCGTCCATCGTAGCCACGCCACTCGGTGCGGACGTCGGCGTGGGGCATACCGTCCATTGTCCGGGGCGTGATCGCATCTCCGAGGATTGGGACGCCGTGTCGGCGCCGCCAGTTCCCTATTTCACGATAAGAATGCCCCGGCCGGGCCAATGGTCCCGACCGGGGCGGTACGAACGTCCCCCCGGGCGTGTCGCCCGGGTCCTGCTCGCCGGATCAGGCGTGCGCGGGGAAGAAGATCTTGATCTCGCGCTCGGCGGACTCCGGGGAGTCGGAGGCGTGGATCAGGTTCTCGCGGGTGATCGTCGCGTAGTCGCCGCGGATGGTGCCGGCCCCGGCCTCCAGCGGGTTGGTGGCGCCGGCCAGCATGCGGATGCCCTTGACGACCTCCTCGCCCTCGACGATCAGCGCGATCGACGGGCCGGTGGTCATGAACTCCAGCAGCGGCTCGTAGAACGGGCGGCCCACGTGCTCCGCGTAGTGCTGCTCCAGCGTCGCCCGGTCGAAGGTGCGCAGCTCGATGGCGGCGAACCGCCAGCCGGCCTTGCGCTCGATGCGGCTGATGATCTCGCCGGCCAGGCCGCGGCGGACGGCGTCGGGCTTGAGCAGGACGAGAGTGCGCTGGGACACGGTGCGTCTCCTGGGGATTCGGTTCGGCAGACAGTCGGGTCGACAGGCGGCGCCGACAGGGCAGAGATTACCTTGCGTACACGGCGTGTCGGTCCGCCGGTCCGGGCCTCAGGCCTGTACGGCGGCGGCCTCCGCGGCGGCCCTGGCGGCCTTGAACGCGTCCACCTTGCGGCCGTAGTGCACCGAGCACCACCACAGGCCGGCGAAGACCACGCCGAGGACGAACATGGTCGGCAGCACGAAGCCGCCGGCGATCAGGCCGATCTGCAGCGCCCAGCCGATCTGCACCGCGCCGGGGCGGTCGATCATGCCGCAGAGCAGGACGCACAGCGCCATCGCGATGCCGCTGACCGTCCAGATCTCCGCGGTGGAGACGTCGGAGAGCCGCATCGCGACCAGCGCCGCGAACAGAACCAGCAGCGCTTCGCCGATCAAGGTCGAGGAGCAGAGCGTCCTCATGTCACTTCCTCCCGAGCAGCAGGCGGGCCTCGCCCACCGTGATGACCGAACCGGTGACCAGCACCCCGGCGCCGCCGAGGTCGCCCTCCTCCTCGGCGAGGGTGACGGCGGCGGCGATGGCGTCGTCGAGCCGGGGCTCGACCTGGACGCGGTCCTCGCCGAAGACCTCGACGGCGAGGGCGGCGAGCGCGTCGACGTCCATCGCGCGGTGGGTGGAGTTCTGGGTGATGACGACCTCGGCCAGGATCGGCTCGAAGGCCTCCAGCACGCCGGCCACGTCCTTGTCCCCGGAGGTGCCGATCACGCCGACGAGCCGGGTGAAGCCGAAGGACTCGGTGAGCGCGGCCACGGTGGCGCGGGCGCCGTGCGGGTTGTGCGCGGCGTCCAGGACGATCGTGGGGCTGCGGCGGACGACCTCCAGGCGGCCCGGCGAGGAGACGCCGGAGAAGCCCTGGCGGATCTTCTCCACGTCCAGCTGCCCGCCGCGCGCGCCGCCGACGCCGAAGAAGGCCTCGACCGCGGCCAGGGCGAGGGCCGCGTTGTGCGCCTGGTACTCGCCGTGCAGCGGGATGAAGACGTCCTCGTACTCCTCGCCGCCGAGTCCGCGCAGCGTCACCAGCTGCCCGCCGACGGCGAGTTCACGGCGGATCACGCCGAACTCCATGCCCTCGCGGGCGACCGTGGCGTCCACCTCGACGGCCCGGCGCAGGATGTTCTGGGCGGCGTCCAGCTGCTGCTGGGCGACGACGGCGACGGCGCCGGGCTTGATGATCCCGGACTTCTCGACCGCGATCTCACCCGGGGTCTCGCCGAGCTTGTCGGTGTGGTCCAGCCCGATCGGGGTGATCACGGCGACGGCGGCGTCGATGACGTTGGTGGCGTCCCAGGAGCCGCCCATGCCGACCTCGACCACGGCGACGTCCACCGGGGCGTCGGCGAAGGCCGCGTAGGCCATGCCGGTCAGCACCTCGAAGAAGGACATCGGCACCGGCTGCGCCGCGTCGACCATCTGCACGTAGGGCTCGATGTCGCGGTAGACCTCGACGAAGCGCTCGGGGGTGATCGGGGCGCCGTCCAGGGTGATCCGCTCGGTGACGGACTCCACGTGCGGGCTGGTGTAGCGGCCGGTGCGCAGCTCGAAGGTGTTGAGCAGCTGCTCGATCATCCGGGCGGTGGAGGTCTTGCCGTTGGTGCCGGTGATGTGGATGGAGGGGAAGGACCGCTGGGGCTGGCCCAGGATGTCCATCAGCGCCTCGATCCGGTCGAGCGAGGGCTCCAGTTTGTTCTCCGGCCAGCGCTTGGAGAGCTCCACCTCGACGTCGCGCAGGGCGTCGCCGGTGCCGCCGTCGGCGGGGCGGATGGTGTACGGGTTCGGGTCGGCCTTGTCGCTCACGTCCACAGTCTACGGAGCGCTGGCGGGTCCTCCTCACGGGGTGAGAACGACCACTTTGCCCGTTCTTTCCCATGATCAGCTAGTTTCCTCCCTTTACTATTGATTTAGCGATTTGAACCGCAATGAAGCATCGATTCGCAGCCGATAGGAGCCTTCAGCCTTTGATCACTGGGAGCACTGCACCATGCCCGACGCCCTGCACGAGTGGATCGTGCTTCGCCAGGACGCCGTCGTCTGGGTCGCCGGACTGATCTCCCTGGCGCTCGTCGGCTACATGGCCCTCGTCTTCGGACGCTTCCTCGTGTACTGGGCGGGCTCCCGCCACGCCTTCCGGCACGGCCGGCCCGCCGAACCCGGCGACCCCGCCGCCTTCCAGTGGCACCTGGTGATCCCCTGCCGCGACGAGGAGGCCGTGGTCACCCAGACCCTGGACGGCCTGCGGACCAGCGCGCCCGAGGCCCACCTGTGGGTGATCGACGACGACAGCGAGGACGCCACCCGCGACCTGGTGCTCGCCGCCGCGGCCCGCGACCCGCGGATCCACCTGGTCCAGCGCCGCCGCCCGCACGCCCGGATCGGCAAGGGCGCCGCCCTCAACGCCGCCTACCGGGAGATCTCCGCCCGGCTGCCCGAGGGCACCGACCGCTCCCGGGTGGTGATCGGCGTGGTCGACGCCGACGGGCAGCTCGACCCCGGCACCCTCGCCCAGGTCTGCAACCCCAAGGCCCTCGGCCGGCCCGACACCGGCGCCGTCCAGATCGGCGTCCGGATGCGCAACGCCGACGACGAGCTCCCGCTGCCCGGCCGCGGCCGGGCCGCCAACGCCCTGGCCCGCGCGCTGGTGCGGATGCAGGACGTCGAGTTCCAGGCCACCAACACCGGCATGCAGCTGCTGCGCCGCCGCACCGGCAGCGTCGGCCTCGGCGGCAACGGCCAGTTCGTCCGGCTCACCGCCCTCGACTCGCTCACCGCCGAGGAGGGCCGGGCCGGCCGCCCCTGGCCGGAGCGCGCCCTGCTGGAGGACTACGAGTCCGGCCTCGACCTGCGCCTGGCCGGCTGGCGGCTCACCCACGTCACCGAGGCCCAGGTCTCCCAGGAGGGCCTGATCTCGCCGCGCCGCTTCCTCACCCAGCGCACCCGCTGGGCCCAGGGCAACATGCAGTGCCTGCGCTACACCGGCCGGGTGCTGCGCTCCCCGCACTACACCGCGGCCGGCAAGGCCGAGGTGCTGTACACCTTCCTCCAGCCGGTGGTCTGCGTGCTGCTGGTGCTGCTCTTCCCCCTCTCGCTCGGGATCACCGGCGCCGGGCTGGTGCTCTTCCCGGAGGAGACCGCCGAGTTCCAGCTCAGGTTCGGCCCGTGGATGCTGCTCGCCTTCGTGCTCGCCACGCTGCCGATGGTGTTCTGGGGCTTCGCCTACCGCCGGGCCGTCCACCCCGACCGCGGCCGGCTCACCGGGCTGCTCTGGGGCGTCCTGGTCTGGCTCTACGCCTACCACCTGTTCGTGGTCGCCACCCGGGCCGCGGTCCGGATGCTGCTCGACCGCAACGGCTGGGCCAAGACCCGCCGCAACGCCGAGAAGACCGCCCTCGGCGCCCCCACCGCGCTCGAGTCCTGAGCCCTCCCCGCCTCGCCCCTCCCCCACGCCACCGGAGCCCCGCATGAGCATGTGCCTGCCCCCGTCCAGCGTCGCCGTCGTCCTCGGCACCCGCCCCGAGCTGGTCAAGCTCGCCCCGCTGATCCACGAACTCGGCGACGCCACCCGGCTGGTGCACACCGGCCAGCACTGGGACGAGGCGATGTCCGGCCGCTTCCTGCGCGACCTCGACCTGCCCGAGCCCGAGCTGCTCACCGGGGTCGGCGGCCGCCCCCGGGCCGGCCAGATCGCCCAGTCCCTCGGCCAGTTGGACGCCGCCTTCGCCGCGGACCGCCCCGCCGCCGTGGTCGTCCAGGGCGACACCAACGCCACCCTGGCCGGGGCGCTGGCCGCCAACGCCCGGGAGATCCCGCTGGTCCACGTCGAGGCCGGGCTGCGCAGCTTCGACCGGGCGATGCCCGAGGAGCACAACCGGGTGATGGTCGACCACGTCTCCGACCTGCTCTGCGCCGCCACCGGGGAGAACGTCGCCAACCTGCGCGCCGAGTCGCTGGCCGAGGACCGGATCGAGCTCACCGGCAACACCGTCGTCGAGGTGGTCCGCCGTCAGCTGCCGGACGAGGCCGCCCGCGCCGCGCTGCTCACCGCGCACGGGCTGCGCCCGGACGGGTACGTGCTGGCCACCGTGCACCGCCCGGAGAACACCGACACCGCCGAGGCGCTCGGCGCGGTGCTCGCCGAGCTGGACCGGATCGCCCGCGCCGGCACCCCGGTGCTGTTCCCGATGCACCCGCGCACCCGGGCCGCCGTCGAGCGCTTCGGCCTGGACGGCCTGCTGGAGCGCCTCGCCGTCACCGGCCCGGTCGGCTACGGCGACTTCCTGGGCCTGGCGTGCCACGCGGCGCTGCTGGTCTCCGACTCCGGCGGCGTGCAGGAGGAGTGCACCGTGCTCGGCCGCCCGCTGCTGGTGGTGCGCCGCTCCACCGAGCGCCCGGAGGCGGTGGCGGCCGGCTTCGCCGCGCTGGTGCGGCCCGGCGAGGAGCTGGGCACCCTGGCCCGCGCCTGGCTCTCCGACACCCCCGAGCGGCTCGCCCGGCTGGCGGCCACCCCGAGCCCGTACGGCGACGGCCTGGCCTCGGCCCGGATCGCCGCGCTGACCACGGCACTCGCCGGCCCGGCCGGCGGGCAAGCGGGCGGACAGGCCCTACCGCTGGCCGCCTAGGTCCTCTTGACAGCAGAATTGGTCTACTCCACCTTGTGAGGCAAGTCTCCGTTCCCGACCGGGACTTGAGTTGTCGGTAGCTCCCGCACGCGCACCATCGACACCCCGGACGGCGCTCCTCCCCCACGAGGCGCCCGCCGGGCCTCCCCCACTGGAGACGGAGTCATGCCACCTGCCCGACACCGGCGCCCGCGCGCCGTCCACTCCCTGCTCGCCGGAGCGAGCGCCCTGGTCATCGGCCTGGGCGGACTCGTCCTGGTCGGCGGCACCGGCGCGCACGCCGCCGACACCGACCTGATCGCCAACGGCGGCTTCGAGACCGGGGACCTGTCCGGCTGGACCTGTTCGAGCGGTACGGTCCAGCGCACCACCGTCCACTCCGGCACGTACGCCCTGCAGTCCGCCCCGGCCGGGGGCGACACCGGCGAGTGCGCCCAGACCGTCCCGGTGAAGCCCTCCTCCGCGTACACCCTGAGCTCCTGGGTGCAGGGCTCGTACGTCTACCTGGGCGCCCGCGGCACCGGCGGCACCGATCCGAGCACCTGGACCCCCGGCACCGGCGGCTGGACCCAGCTGACCACGAGCTTCACCACCGGCCCGAACACCACCAGCGTCACCGTCTACCTGCACGGCTGGTACGGGCAGCCGGCCTTCGCCGCCGACGACGTCTCGCTGCTCGGCCCCGGCGGACCGCAGCCGTCACCGAGCCCGACGGCCACCGCCACCGCCACCGCCACCGCCTCACCGAGTCCGACGGCCACCCCCACCGACAGCGGCACGCCCACCCCCACCTCCACCGGCAAGCCGCCGGACCTGCCCAAGCACATCCTCACCGGCTACTGGCAGAACTTCGACAACGGCGCCACCGTCCAGCGGATCAGCGACGTCCCGGCCGCCTACGACATCATCGCGGTCTCCTTCGCGGACGCCACCGCCACCCGCGGCGGCCTGAGCTTCACCCTCGACCCCGCGCTCTCCTCCCGCCTCGGCGGCTACACCGACGCCCAGTTCAAGGCCGACATCGCGGCCAAGCGGGCGGCCGGGAAGCGGGTGGTGCTCTCCATCGGCGGGCAGAACGGCACGGTCTGGGTGGGCGATTCCGCCTCCGCCGCGACCTTCACCAGCACCGCCTGGGCGCTGATGCAGAGCTACGGCTTCGACGGGATCGACATCGACCTGGAGAACGGCATCAGTTCCACCTACATGGGCCAGGCGCTGCACGCCCTGGCCGCGAAGGCGGGGCGCGGATTCATCCTCACCATGGCGCCGCAGACGATCGACATGCAGTCGACCGGCATGGAGTACTTCAAGCTGGCGCTGAACGTGAAGGACATCCTCACCATCGTCAACATGCAGTACTACAACTCCGGCGCGATGAACGGCTGCGACGGGAACGTCTACTCCCAGGGCACCGAGAACTTCCTCACCGCGCTGGCCTGCATCCAGCTCAAGGGCGGGCTGCGGCCCGACCAGGTGGGCCTCGGGGTGCCGGCCTCCACCAGCGCCGCGGGCGGCGGGTACCTCGCCGCCGGCACCGTCAACAACGCGCTGGACTGCCTGGCCTCCGGCACCAACTGCGGCAGCTACAAGCCGGACACCACCTGGCCGGGCATCGGCGGCGCGATGACCTGGTCGACCAACTGGGACGCCAAGGCGGGCAATCCGGTGGCCGGCACCATCGGCTCGCACCTGCACGCCATGCCGTAACCGGCGCGGCCGGTCTGCCGGAGGCCCGGGTTCAGACCCCGGCCCGGGCCTCCGGGACGTGCGCGGCACCGCCGTGCCGACGGCGCAACTCGGCCGTGATCTCGGCCAGTTCACCGTCGGGCAGCAGCGGCAGCATCATCGCGACGCCCTGCAGCAGACCGCCGAGCAGGAAGGTGGTGTCGGGCGTCGCGGCCACCAGGCCGCGGACCTCGGCCACCTCGCCGGCCGCCACCGCCTCGATCAGCTGGGCCGCGCTCGCGGTCTCCTCGTCCACCTCGACCCCGCCGGTGTCCTCCGGGGCGCGCCGGGCCATCGCCCGCAGCACCCGGTCGCCGACCTCGGGGGCGTACGCCTTGCGGACGGCCTCGGCGGCGATCCAGGTGAGCAGGGTGGTCACCTCGCGCTCGGCGTGCTCGGCGAACAGCAGGTCCAGCTCGTGGTCGAACGCGATCTGGTTGCCGTGCCGGAACGCGAGCAGCAGGGTCGCCGCCCTGGCCTTGGCCTCCTCGACCGCCTCCAGAGGCAGTTCGTCGGCCAACTCCTCGGTCACCACCACGCCATGCCCTCCCGTCCGTCGCTCAGCAGGAACGCTCAGCGGAAACGCCCATTCGGAAACTCCGTGCACACGGTACACAGCGGACCTGCAAACTTCCGCGAACCCGCGCGGGCAAGACCGGAATCAATTCGCTCGGAATAGGACCTCACCCGGTCGCAGGATGATAATTCGCCGGAAGGGAGCAATGTTCCTGGGCTATTTGGTGTAAGGAAAGCGGCCGGGAGGCCGAACCAGAACCGGGACCCGGAAAACGCCGAGGGGCCGCACCCCGCGCGTCGCGGAGTACGGCCCCTTCGGCGGGACGGGCGGCTCAGCCCTGCGGCAGCGCCGCGAGCTGGGCGGTGATCCGGGCGATGTCGGCCTCGGCGGCCTCCTGGCGGCCCCGGATCTTGGCGACCACCTCGTCCGGCGCCTTGGCGAGGAACGCCTCGTTGCCGAGCTTGGCGGTGGTCTGGGCCTTCTCCTTCTCGGCGGCCGCGAGGTCCTTGGCCAGGCGCTTGCGCTCGGCCGCGACGTCGATGGTGCCGGAGAGGTCCAGCGACACGGTGGCACCGGCGACCGGCAGCGAGGCGGTGGCCGCGAAGCCCTCCTCGGGCGCGGTCAGCCGCAGCAGCGAACGGATCGCGTCCTCGTGGACGGCGAGCACGGTGCCGGCCAGCTCCAGCTGGGCCGGGACGCGCTGCGCGGGCTGCAGGCCCTGGTCCGAACGGAACCGGCGGACCTCGGTGACCACCTGCTGCAGCGTGGCGATCTCCGACTCGGCGGCCGCGTCGCGGTAGCCGCTGTCCTTCGGCCACTCGGTCACGACCAGCGACTCGGCGCCGGTCAGCGCCGTCCACAGCGCCTCCGTGACGAACGGGACGACCGGGTGCAGCAGCCGCAGGGTGACGTCCAGGACCTCGCCCAGCACCCGGCGCGAGGCGTCCGCCTGCGGACCGCCCTTGGCCAGGGTGGTCTTGGAGAGCTCGACGTACCAGTCGAAGACCTCGTCCCAGGCGAAGTGGTACAGCGCGTCCGTGGCCTTGGCGAACTGGTAGTCCTCGTACAGCCCGTCCACCTCGGCGACGGTGGCGTTCAGCCGCGACAGGATCCAGCGGTCGACCGCGGTCAGCTCCTCCGGCGCGGGCAGCGGGCCCTCGACGGTGGCGCCGTTCATCAGCGCGAAGCGAGTCGCGTTCCAGATCTTGTTGCAGAAGTTGCGCGAGCCCTTGACCCAGTCCTCGCCGATCGGCACGTCGGCGCCCGGGTTGGCGCCGCGGGCCAGGGTGAAGCGGACGGCGTCGGCGCCGTAGGCGTCCATCCAGTCCAGCGGGTCGACCGCGGTGCCGGAGGACTTCGACATCTTCTTGCCGAACTCGTCGCGCACCAGACCGGTCAGGGCGACGGTCTTGAACGGCGCCTCGCCGTCCATCGCGTACAGGCCGAACATCATCATCCGGGCGACCCAGAAGAAGATGATGTCGTGGCCCGTCACCAGGACGTCGGTCGGGTAGAACTTCTCCAGGTCCGCGGTCCGCTCCGGCCAGCCGAGCGTCGAGAACGGCCACAGGCCGGAGGAGAACCAGGTGTCCAGGACGTCCGGGTCCTGGTGCCAGCCCTCGCCGGTCGGCGGCTGCTCGTCCGGTCCGACGCAGACGACCTCGCCGTCGGGGCCGTACCAGACCGGGATCCGGTGGCCCCACCAGAGCTGGCGCGAGATGCACCAGTCGTACATGTTGTCGACCCAGTCGAAGTAGCGGCGCTCCAGCTCCTTCGGGTGGATCTCCACCTTGCCGTCGCGGACGGCGTCGCCGGCGGCCTTGGCCAGCGGCTCGACCTTGACCCACCACTGCAGCGACAGCCGCGGCTCGACCACGGTGTGGCAGCGCGAGCAGTGGCCGACCGCGTGCATGTACGGACGCTTCTCGGCGACGATCCGGCCCTGCTCGCGCAGCGCGCCGACGACGGCCGAGCGGGCCTCCAGCCGGTCCATGCCGAGGAAGGGGCCGTGCACGGTGATCGCACCGCGCTCGTCCATGACGGACAGGTTGGGCAGGTCGTGGCGCTGGCCGATGGCGAAGTCGTTCGGGTCGTGCGCGGGCGTCACCTTGACGGCGCCGGTGCCGAACTCCGGGTCGACGTGCTCGTCGGCGACGACCGGGATCTCACGGTCGGTCAGCGGCAGCTTGATGGTCCGGCCGACCAGGTGCTTGTAGCGCTCGTCCTCGGGGTGGACGGCCACCGCGGTGTCGCCCAGCATCGTCTCGGCCCGGGTGGTGGCCACGATGATCGAGTCGTCGCCCTCGCCGTAGCGGATCGAGACCAGCTCGCCCGGCACCTCCTCGTGCTCCACCTCGATGTCGGACAGCGCGGTGAGGCAGCGCGGGCACCAGTTGATGATGCGCTCGGCGCGGTAGATCAGGCCGTCGTCGAAGAGCCGCTTGAAGATGGTCTGGACGGCCTGGGACAGGCCCTCGTCCATGGTGAAGCGCTCGCGCGACCAGTCCACGCCGTCGCCGAGCCGGCGCATCTGGCCGAGGATGCGGCCGCCGTAGCTCTTCTTCCACTCCCAGACCTTCTCGACGAAGGCCTCGCGGCCCAGGTCGTGCCGGGACAGGCCCTCCTCGGCGAGCTGCTGCTCGACCTTGTTCTGGGTGGCGATGCCGGCGTGGTCCATGCCGGGCAGCCAGAGCGTCTCGAAGCCCTGCATGCGCTTGCGGCGGGTCAGCGCGTCCATCAGCGTGTGCTGGAAGGCGTGGCCCAGGTGCAGGACGCCGGTGACGTTCGGCGGGGGGATGACGATGGTGTACGCGGGCTTGTCGCTCTTCGCGTCCGCGGTGAAGTAGCCACGGTCTACCCAGCGCTCGTACAGCTCGCCCTCTACGTCCGCGGGGGTGTAGGTCGTCGGGAGGGTCGCTGCTTCGTCCCCGGCAAAGGTGCTCACGGGGCGCTGGTTCGTCGTGTCGGTCACGACGCACAGTTTACGTAACCGGGGGGTGGGTCACGAACCGCTTTCCGGTCCGGGGCCCGGGCGCGGACCGGGCGGGTCCCGGCCCGGCGCCGTGCGGTAGCGTGCCCGGGCACTCGTCCGGTGGACCGGACGGGCACGGACGACCGGACACACGACAGGCCGCGGGTGCGGCGGGGGAGCACGGACGCAGATGTACGGCCAGGGACAGCAGTACCCGCAGGGACAGCCGCAGCCGTACGGGGGGCAGCCGCCGTACGGCCCGCCGCCCCAGCAGCCCTACGGCGCGCCCCCGCCCGCGTACGGCCAGCCGCAGTACGGCCAGCCCCAGCACCAGTACGGCCAGCCGCCGTACGGCCCGCCGCCCCAGCAGCCGTACGGCGTGCCCCCGCAGGCGCCGTACGGCCAGCCGGGCTACCCGCAGCCGCAGCAGCCCGAGCGCAAGGGCAAGGGCGGCCTCGTGATCGGGCTGGTGGTCGGCGCCCTGGTGCTGGGCGGCGGCGGCTTCGCCGCCTGGAAGTTCCTCGGCGGGAGCGACCAGGGCGGCCGGTACCGGATGTCCGCCCCGGACACCATCCCGGACGGCTACTCGCAGAAGTCGGCCGAGGACAAGGCCGTCGACCCGAACAAGCCGGAGGCGGCGGACTTCGGCAAGGACCTCCACGTGATCGCGGCCAGCTACAGCCGGGGCACCGACCTCGACACCTTCACGGTGCTCGGCGTCTACGGGAAGCTCAACGACCCCGGGAAGATCATCGCGGACGCCAAGAAGAACACCGGCGACGACGACGTCACCTGGACCACCCCGCTGACCGACTTCCCGGCCCGCGACTCCAGGAACTCCTCCGCGAAGCTCTCCTGCGGCGTGGCCGGGATCGCGGGCAAGCCCGGTCCGGCGGTCTGCGTGTGGGCGGACAGGTCCACCACCGGCCGGGTCACCTTCAGCAAGCTGAACGTGAACAGCCACGGCCAGCTCACCGGCGGCCAGGAGACCACCCTGACCCAGGCGGCCGACCAGACCAGGGCGATCCGCGACGCCATGGTCGTCGCCAAGTAGCACGCACGCCACGAGGAGGGCCCCGCACCGGATCCGGTGCGGGGC
>NZ_JBHVET010000162.1:0-13012 GCF_042802135.1 Kitasatospora sp. NPDC057512 | reverse complement strand
GCGTGGGGGCAGCCGCCCCGCCTTTTCGTCTCTTCGATCACCCGTTCGGGGGGTTTGAAGTCGGCATGTCACGGCCGGAGTTCACCCCGCCCGTCGCGTTGTCAGTGGGCCTCGCTACGTTCCTCGCATCGCTGGTCAGCAGGCGATCGACAGGTGTTTCCCGGTGGGAGGAGTACGGCCGTGGCATGGGTGGAGACGGACGCGGGAGGGTACCGCGTGGCGCTCGACGGGGAGGGCAGGGTGGCGTGCCGCAACGCGGCGGGCCGGGACCTCAAGTCCCTGCCGTCGAAGCTCGGTGACGACCGGGTGGTCGTCCAGCTCAAGCAGCTCGCCGAGTGGCTGGCCGCGCACGAGCGGGGCTGCCTGGAGGACGTCGAGCGCTGGATGGTCCGCTCGCTGCCGGTGCCCGCCGCGGTGCTCACCGCCGTGTGGCCGGACGAGGCCTGGCAGGGCGTCCTGAAGGATCTCGTGGTCACCGCCGTGGACGGCTCCGTGGCCGGCTTCCTGCGTGGCGCCGACGCCGAGCGCGGCCTCGGCCTGGTCGACCTGGACGGCGACACCGTGCGCCTCACCGACGGCGAGGTGCTGATACCGCACCCCGTCCTGCTCCAGGACCTCGACGAGCTGCGCGAGTTCGCCGTCGAGCTCGGCGTCTCCCAGCGCGTCCAGCAGCTCTACCGCGAGGTCTGGCACCGGCCCGCCGACGTGTCGGCCGGCACCGAGGTCACCACCTACGCCGGCGGCCGCTACCGGGAGCTGCGCGAGCTGGTCGGGCGCTGCAACCGGCTCGGCTGCCGGGTCCGCGGCGGCTCGGCCGTCCAGTCGGTCACCGAGGGCGGGCGCACCGTCGAGGCCCGGGTCTGGGTCGGCGACTACTACGAGTACGACGCGTGCGAGACCGGCGCGCTCAGCTGGGCCGGCCCGGACGGCCGGGCCCTGCCGCTCACCGAGGTCGGACCGGTCGCCTGGTCCGAGGGCATGCGGATGGCCGCCGCCCTGTACGCCGGCCGCACGATCCAGGGGGAGGAAGCCGCATGACCGCCACCGGCCTGACCACGACCACGACCACGACCACCACCGCCACCACCGCCACCGCCGCCGGCGCCACCGGCGCCACCGGCGCCGACCGCGCCGCGACGCCCGAGGAGCTGCTCGACGCCGGAGCCGTGCTCCCGTCCGGCACCCTGCCCGACGCCGGCCGCCCCGACAGCGCCGCCGACGTGCTCACCGCCCGCACCTACACCCACCCCGCGCTCGACGGCCGCCGGATCGTCCGGCTCGTCCCCGGCGCGCTCGGCCCGGCCGAGGACCTCGCCCTCGACTTCCTCGGCCTGGCGCCGGAGGCCGGGGCCGCCGAGGTCGGCCAGGTCCGCCAGGAGGCGCTCGGCTTCCCCGCCTGGGCGCTGGTCCACGACCCGGCCAACGGCCACCACGCGCTCGCCCTGGTCAAGGAGCTGGAGCGGATCGCCCGCCAGGCCGCCTCCAAGCCCGGCGCCGCCAAGGACGGCTTCGACGAGCTCGCCACCCGCCTCGGCCGCGCCGTCCCGCACTTCCTGCCCACCTTCTGCGAGGAGGTCGGCCGGATCTTCCTCGGCCACGGCAACCAGACCTACGCCGCCGCCTGGTTCGGCAAGGCCCGCGAGGCCGAGCGCACCCACGGCCTGGCGGTGGACGAGGAGCGGCTGCGCGCCGTCTTCCTGGAGTTCGCCCTGGCCGGCGCGCTCACCGTCAAGTCGCTGCGCCAGTACGTCAAGGAGCTCGCCCAGCGGCTCGACCCGCTGACCGCCTGGCAGCGCTTCCGCCAGCTGTGCACCGAGCGCTCCGCGGCCGGCATGGCCCCGTACGCCGGGATCGCCGAGGACGCCCGCGCCCTGATCAAGGCCGCCGGGCTGGACCGCACCGAGCACGAACGGGCACTGCTCGCCGAGCTGTTGGACTCCCCGGCGGTCAACCGGGCGCCCGCCGCGTTCTGGAAGTCCTGGCACGGTGCGCTGGTCGAGCTCGGCCGCGACGACACGGCGGTCCGCACCCGACTGCTGGAACTGCTGCCCGACCCGGCCTCCGCCGACCCGGCCCCGCACGACACCGCCTGGCTGGCGGTCCTCGCCGAGACCGGCGCCGAGGAACTGCTCACCGGCCCCCGCCCCGACGGCGCCGAGCCCGCCGCCGCCTGGCTCCAGCGCTGGTGCCACCACCACGGCCGCGGCTGGCGCAACCGGCCCAGCTGCCCGGCCACCCTCGCGCTGGCCGGCCGGATGGTCGAGCGGCTGAAGGCCGACGCCGTCCCGGTGGACCTCCACACCGGCATCCGCGCCAGCCACACCCGGATCGACCTGCTGGACCTGCTGCTGGCCGCGGGCGTGCCGGTGGCCGACCCGCCCGGCGGCCTCGGCTTCGACCTGCGCGACTGGGCGGCGCAGTGCGGCCCCGACAGCCCCGCCCTCACCGCCGTCGGCGCCGACGAGCGCTACCGGCCGCTGCTGCGCCGGGCCACCCCGCCCGCCTGGGAGACGGCCGTCAGGCGCCAGGCGCCCGCCGTCCCGCTGCTGAACGAGCTGTTCGCGGAGTGGGCCGAGGAGCGCGCCGAGGAGCTGTCCGCCGCCCGCGGCCTGGCCGGCGCCGCCGACCTGGTCCGGTCGATCGGCCAGCACCGCACCGCCATCCGGACGGTCGCGCCGGCCGTCGCCGACCGGATCGCCGCCCTCGACGTCACCGGGCTGCTCACCGACGCCCTCCGGGCCGGAATCCTGGACGAACTCGGCTGGCCCGCCCTGGAGGAGGCGCTCGGCAGGCTCGCCGACCCGCCCGCGGACGACGCCCCGCAGCACCCCGTCCCCAGCCTGGCCGGCGCCGGCCTGAGGGACCTGCTCGTCGAGGACGCCTGGCCGCACCTGATCCTCGCCCGCCTCGACCGGGCCGTCGTGGTCGGCCCGCAGGGCATCGTGCTGGAGCACACCCTGCGGCTGCCCGAGCGGCCGTCGCACGAGCGCAACCGGACCAGGCTGCGCTTCGTCGACGGCGAACTGCTGGTCGTCTGGTCCGAGGAGGGCAAGCAGCGCGCGTACTGGTCCAGCCGCCCGGACGAGCGGTTCGAGCTCGAGGGCGAGACCATCGCCGGCTACTACTACCGCGACCGGGAGCCCGAGGCGCCCTCCCTCCAGCTGCCCGGCGGCGGCCGCACCACCGGTGAGCGCCCGCTGCACGCCGGCGACACGCGGATGCCCCACGAGCACCCCGTCCTCGGCGACGGCACCGGGTACTGGACGATGCGCCGCACCGCCGAGGGCGAGGCCGTCCTGCGCGAACTCGACCCGGCCACCGGCACCCTGGGCCGCACCGCCGAACCGCCGGTGATCGCCGCCACCGCCCAGGCCGGCCGACTGGTCCAGCGCAGCACCTGGCTGCTGCCGCTCCAGCCCGGCCTGGAGCAGACGCCGCTCGGCACCGACGGCACCGTGCTCGGCAACTGGGTCAGGACGGAGCCCGGCAAGGCCGTCACCACCTTCACGGCCGACGGCCACCGCATCGAGCTGCCGCTGGTCGGCCACCGGACGGACACCGTCCCGGTGGCCCGGCTCGCCCTGCCCGGTGCGGCCGCCCCGGTGGTCAGCCACACCTCCGGCGAGCACTTCTCGCTCAACCTGCCCGACCTCACCGGCCAGGCCGACCGCACCGTCGACCTGCGCCCCGGCCGCTCCGGCGAGCTCTCCGCCGCCGGCACCCCGCTCATCCCGCCCTACCCGCACTGGCACGCCCTGCGCCCGCGCGACGAGGAGGGCTCGAAGGCGCTGCGCGCCGTCACCGCCGAGCAGGCCGCCCGGCTGGTCGACGCCGCCTGGCCGGTCGACACCGAACCGGTCCCGGCCGGCGAGCAGTGCTGGCTCACCGTCCAGGGCGTGCGCCGCCCGCTCGCCCGGCACAGCCCGCGCACCCTGCCCGTCCCGGAGGTCGGCGCGATCCTGCCCGGCATCGCCCACCCGCGGCTGCTGGCCGGTGTCGCCGGGCTCGCCCGCACCGCCGCCGACCTGCTGGACCGGGTCGCCCGGTTCGTCCCGCAGCCGGAGGCCGAGCGCCCCGGCAAGGCGAAGAACGCCGAGTGGCGGCCCGACCACGGCCGTGACCACGAACTGCGCGACGCCGTGCGCGCCGTGCTGCCCGAGATCGGCGGCTTCGGCAACAACTGGGGCTCCGAGGAGCGCTGCCGGGTGCTCAACAACCTGCGCGCCGTCACCGCCGTGCTGGCCGCCCCGCCCGCCGCCGAGGGCGAGGGCTGGACCAGCCCCGCCACCGTCACCCTGCACAACGGCAGCGTCAGCCACGGCTGGCTCCAGCTGCTCGGCCGGATCCACGCGCTGGCCTACGCGGTGGCCTCGCCGTTCACCGAGTCCGCCCACCGCTCCTCGCTGGTCCTGCTGCTCGGTGAGCTGACCAGGGGCCCGCTGGCCGACCGCGGCGCCACCCTGCGCGAGATCGTCCTCGCCGAGCAGGTGCCGGCGGCCCCGAACGCCACCGGCCCCCGGCCGGTCACGCCCCGCGAGGGCGAGGTGCTGCGGCACGGCGGGCGCACCGTCGTCATCATCGGGCACCAGCGACAGGTCGCCGACGGCTGGGTGCACTGGCTCGCCGTCGACCACGACCCGAGCGGGGAGTTCGGCCCCGTCGCGCACTTCACCACCCTCCAGGAGCGCGGCACCGAGGAACTGGTCGACGCGGCCTGGGTCGCCAAGTTCTGGCGGGTCGCCGCGCTGCACGGATTCATCCCCTGGGACGCGGCCAGGACGGAGGCCTTCAGCGAGCTCACCGGCATCGGCACCGCCCGCTCCGCCCTGCTGCTCAGCCCGCCGTCCGGCCTGCTGTACTGGACGGACATCTCCGCACCCACCGAACTCGGCCTCAAGGCCGCCGAGTTCAAGGCCGCCCGGGCCTGGCTGCGCAGGCACGACCACAACGGCCTCGCCGCCGTCTGGGGCGCCCTGCTGCCCGCCGACCCGAAGACCCTGTGGACCGAGGGCCCCGACGTCGCCGCCGGCGCCGAGGAGTGGATCCGGCGCTTCGGACGGCTCGTCACCCTCCCCGAGGAGGCCCTGGCCACCGTCCAGGGCGTGTCCATCGACACCGTCGAGGCGGTGCTCAACCCCGCCCACACCCCGTGGCTGACCGGCCGCACCGGCTTCCGGATCACCGAGGAGGGCGGGGCCGGCCCGCGGCTGAAGCCCGACGACGAATCCGCCGTCCCCGAGACCGGCGCGCTCGGCTCCACCATCGGCGCGCTGCGCTGGCTCGCCTACCACCTGCCCGCCGACAGTCCGCTGCGCCCGCTGCTGCCCACCGCCGCCGCCGCGCTGCGCGACCGCCTCGCCGACCCGGAGCTGCTGCTCGACCTCGACCTGGTGCGCACCGCCAAGGGCGCCTCGCTGGCCGCCGTCCTGCGCACCCACTTCGGCCTGCCCGCCGAGGGCGGAGCCGACCGGGACGGCCTGGTCCACTGCGGCCCGGCGCTCGTCCTGACGCCGTACCACGAGGACTACGAGCGGATCTGGCTGCGCCCGGCCGCCCTCACCGGCCCGGACGACCCGCTGCTCGAACTGCTCGACGGGCTCTCCAGCAGCTACTGGTTCTCCGCCGAGCGGGGCGCCATCGAATCCGTGCTGCGCGGCGAGCCGGAGCGGCTGGCCGCCTCCGCCGCATCGGTGCCGGCCCCCGGCGAGGGCCCGGCCTGGCTGCAGAACCCGCAGTTGTCCGTCCCCGAACTGGTCGCCGAGGTGTCCCGCACCCACGGCCTGGGTGAGGACGCGGCCACGCTCTACCTCCAACTGCTCGCCCTGCCCGACCCGACCGACCGCAACGCCGCCCGCTGGACGGGCTGGAAGCCCGCCCGGTTGAAGAAGGCCCGCGCCGAACTCGCCGCCACCGGCCTGGTGCTGGAGGCCAAGCGCTCCCGGGCCGGTCGCAGCCTCTTCCTGCCCGGCGGCTGGCAGGAGGCCAAGTCGCCCGCCCTGCCCGCCGAGACGTGGAAGGCCGCCCTGTACGAACTGCCCACCCACCGGCCCGCGCTGGTCCCGCTGCCCGTCCCCGAGCTGTTCGCCCGGGCCTGGCAGCGGACCGTCGACGGCGACGCCCCCGGGTACGAAGAGCTCCAGACCAGCAAGCGCAGGAAGGCCCGCCGATGACCGCCACCGAGACCACCACGGGCGCTCCCGCCGCCCCCGCCGCGGCGGACCGGCAGACCGTCCCGCCCGAGGAGAAGTACGCCGCCGAACTGGAGTTCCTGGCCGCCCACGACAGCGGTCCGCGTCCGCCCGGCTGGCTCCTGACCCCGCGCGCCGTGGTCACCTTCGTGATGGGCAGCGGCGGCGAGAAGCTCAAGGCCGGGCGCAAG
Organism: Kitasatospora sp. NPDC057512; assembly: GCF_042802135.1. Classification (NCBI taxonomy): domain Bacteria; kingdom Bacillati; phylum Actinomycetota; class Actinomycetes; order Kitasatosporales; family Streptomycetaceae; genus Kitasatospora; species Kitasatospora sp. NPDC057512. The sequence continues at coordinate 6,633 of NZ_JBHVET010000162.1, read as the reverse complement.
GGCCTGGTCATCGAGCCGAAGTTCGTCGGCGAGCGAGCCCTGGTCGAGCGCTGCGTCGTCACCCTCGCCGGGGAGCGCGGCCTGCTGCTCGTCGGCGAGCCCGGCACCGCCAAGTCCATGCTCTCCGAGCTGCTCGCCGCCGCCGTCTGCGGCAGCAGCGCGCTCACCGTCCAGGGCACCGCCGGCACCACCGAGGACCAGCTCAAGTACGGCTGGAACTACGCCCTGCTGCTCGCCAAGGGGCCCAGCCGCGAGGCCCTCGTGCCCTCGCCGGTGCTCACCGCGATGACCACCGGCGCGGTCGCCCGGGTCGAGGAGGTCACCCGCTGCCTGCCCGAGGTGCAGGACGCGCTGGTCTCGCTGCTCTCGGAGCGGCGCATCGCCGTCCCCGAACTGGCCGGCACCCCGGACGGCCAACTGCACGCCGCGGCCGGCTTCACCCTGATCGCCACCGCCAACCTGCGGGACAAGGGCGTCAGCGAGATGTCCGCGGCGCTCAAGCGGCGGTTCAACTTCGAGACGGTCGGCCCGATCGGCAGCCTCGCCGCCGAGGTCGACCTGGTCCGCCGCCAGTCCACCGCCGCCGTGGCCCGGGCCGGCGCCGCCTACGCGGTGGACGACGCCGTCCTGGAGGCCCTGGTCACGGCCTTCCGGGACCTGCGCACCGGCCGGTCCACCGAAGGCTGGGACGTCGAACGCCCGTCCACCGTGATGAGCACCGCGGAGGCGGTCTCCGTCGCCACCGCGCTCGGCGTCAGCGCCGCCTACCTGCCCGACGGCGGGGACCTGCTCGGCCGGCTGCCCGGCCAGCTCCTCGGCGTGGTCCGCAAGGACGAGCCGTCCGACGCGGCCCGGCTGCTCGGCTACTGGGACGGCCCGGTCCGCCGCCGCGCCGAACAGGGCGCCGCCACCTGGCGCACCCTGTGGGACCTCCGCCCGGCACTGGAGGCCTGATCCGATGAGCAGCGCGGAGATCACCCGCCCGGACGACGCGGACCAGGCGGACCACGCGGACCAGGCGGTCCGGGCCGAGGCCGACCGGCTGGCCGCCTCCGGCACCGGCACCGGCCGCCCCGGGCCCTACCTGATCGGCGTGCGCCACCACGCGCCGTCCCTCAGCGCGGTCGTCCCCGCGCTGCTCGACGCCGCCCGGCCGGACGTCGTCCTGGTCGAGCTGCCCGCCGAGTTCCAGCCCTGGCTCGGCCCGCTCGCCGACGAGGCCACCCGGGCCCCGGTCGCCCTCGCGGCGGCCCCGGCCGGGCCCGAGGAGGCGGCCGGGCCCGCCTTCTACCCGTTCGCCGACTTCTCCCCGGAGCTCGCCGCCCTGCGCTGGGCCTGGCGCAACGGGGTGGAGGCCGTCGCCTGCGACCTCCCGCTCGCCCACCGCGCCGCCCGTACGGCGGAGCGCGGGCGGGCCGACGGGATCCCGGACGCACCCGGCGTCGCCGACGCGCTGCGCCACCGCCTCACCGGCCGGGACTCCGACGAGGACCTGTGGGACCGCCTGGTCGAGACGGCCGCCCCCGGCTCCACCCCGGAGGCCGTCCGGCGCGCCGCCCTGCTGGTCGGCTGGGCGCTGCGCCGGGACGCCGAGACCGGCCCCGGCGTCGACCCGTACGACCTGCGCCGCGAGGCCTGGATGCGGTCCCGCGTCCAGGCCGCCTCGGCCGGCGGGCGCCGGGTCGCCGCCGTGATCGGCGCCTTCCACGCCCCCGCCCTGCTGGACGGCCCGCTCGCCACCGAGGAGCCGCCGCGTCCGGACGACCCCGGGCACGTCCTGTCCCTGATCCCGTACACCTACCCGCTGCTCGACGCCCGCTCCGGCTACCCGGCGGGCATCCGCGACCCGGAGTGGCAGCACACCGTCCTGGACGCCGGCGGTCGCCCGGAACGCCTCGCCGAGGCGCTCACCAGCACCGCCGTCCGGATCTGCGCCGCCCTGCGTGCCCAGGACCACCCCAGCGGCCCGGCCGACGCCCGTGAGATCGTCCGCCTGGCCGGCGACCTCGCCCGGCTGCGCGGCCACGCCGCCCCCGGCCGCGGCGAACTCGTCGAAGCGGTGCAGACCGTCCTCGCCCAGGGCGAACCCCTCGGCCGCGGCCGGGCTGTCGCCCGCGCCCTCGAACAGGTCCTGGTCGGCACCCGCACCGGGCGCCCCACCCCCGCCGCCCCGCGCAGCGGACTCGCCCCCGCCGTCGAGACCCTCCTCGCCGACCTCGGCCTCCCCGGCCCCGCCGACCCCGGCCCGCGCGACCTGCGCCTCGACCCGCTGCGCAGCGGCCTCGACCGCCGCCGCGAGATCCTCCTGCACCGCCTCACCGCCTGCGAGGTCCCCTACGCCGAGCCCGTCGCCACCACCGGCGCCGGCGGCACCGAAACCCTCGGCACCCGCTGGCGCCTGCACTGGACACCCGCCACCGCCGCCATGCTCACCGTCGCCGGCACCCGCGGCGTCACCCCCGCGCAGGCCGCCGAAGGCGCCCTGCGCGCCCGCCTCACCGACCAGCCGGCCCCGCGCGAGATCATCGACGGCCTCACCGCCGCCGCCTCCTGCGCCCTCCCCACCCTCGCCGAGGCCCGTCTCGCCCAACTCACCACCCTCCTCCCCGCCTCCGCCACCCTCCCCGACCTCCTCGACGCCCTCGCCCTCCTCGACCGCCTGACCGCGGGCCACTTCCCCGGCTGCACCCCGGCGGGAGCGGCGGAGGGATCCGCCTCCGCCGGCGACGGCCAGCCCCCGGGCGGGGAGGAGGGGCCCGTCGCCGCGGGCGACGGCACCCCCGTGGCCGGCCCGCCCGTGCTCGCCGCGGCCGGGGAGGTGCTCACCGTCGCCGCCGTGCGGCAGTTGGAGGGCCTGGGCGGGTCGGACGATCCGCAGGACGCGCGGGCGCTGGTGGAGCTGGTGCGGCGGGCGGACCGGCTCGGCGGGGTGCGGCTGGCGTACGTGCTGGCCGGACTCGCCGAGCAGGGGAGCCCGCTGGTGCGGGGTGCGGCCGGTGCGGTGCGGGTGCTGCTCGGGCAGGAGCCGGCCGAGGTGCTGGGCGGCCGGGCCGCCTCGTGGGTGGACGGCGCGACCGGTCCGGAGGCGCGACAGGCGCTCGGGCGGACGCTGGTCGGCCTGCTGACGGCCGCGGAGGGGCTGTTCGACTCCGCGCCGCAGGCGCTGGAACCGCTGCTGGAGCGGGTCACCTCGCTGCCCGACGACGCCTTCCTGGACCGGCTGCCCGCGCTGCGCGGCGGGTTCGACACGCTCAGCCCGGCCGCCCGGGACCGGCTGCTGGCCCTGGTCGAGGAGCGTCTGGGGGCCCGGCTCGCCGCCCTGCCCGAGGAGGCCGGCCCCGGGGTGCTCGCCGCCTGGGTGCGCGCGGACCTCGCGGCGCGTGCGGCACTCGCCCGGCGTGGCCTCCTGCCCGCAACGCCCGCGCAGCCGGCGGCCGTTGCGCCGTCGCCCACGACCCCGGCGCGGGTCCCCACCGCGACCGCCCCGCCGCATGCCCCCGACTCCGTTCCCGACTTTGCTCCCGACTCCGTTCCCGACCCCGCCCGCACCCTCGCCCTCGCCCCCGCCGAGCGATGGCGGCTGCTCCTCGGCCGCCCCGGCAGCGGCGGCCTGACCGGTCGCGGCGCCCGACTCGCCACCGCCCTGGACGAGTTGTACGGCGGCGGCCACGGCGAGGGCTCCGGCCCGGGCCTGGACAGCCGGGGCGGCAGGGGCGGCCGCGAGGCCCCGTACCCCGGTGTGCGGGAGTGGGCCGAGGAGCTGGAGTCGCTGTTCGGCCCCGGCGTTCGCGAGGAGGTGCTGGCCGCCGCCGTCGCCCAGGGCCGTACCGACGTCCTGGAGACGATCGACCCGGCCGCCGTCCGCCCGTCCGTCGAGCTGCTGCGCACCGTGCTGGACCACGCGGGCGGTCTGCCCGAGGCCCGGGTCGCCCGGCTGCGCCCGCTGGTGCGGCGCCTGGTGGACGAACTGAGCCGGGAGCTGGCCACCCGGCTGCGCCCGGCCCTGACCGGCATCGCCGTGCCGCGCCCGTCCCGCCGCCCGGGCGGCGGGCTGGACCTCGACCGGACCATCCGGGCGAACCTGGCCACCGCCCGCCCCGCGCCGGACGGCGGCACCCTGATCGTGCCCGAGCGCCCGGTCTTCCGGACCAGGGCGCGGCAGGCCAACGACTGGCGGCTGATCCTGGTCGTGGACGTCTCCGGGTCGATGGAGGCCTCCACGGTGTGGGCCGCGCTGACGGCCTCGATCCTGGCCGGGGTGCCCTCGCTGAGCACCCACTTCGTCGCCTTCTCCACCGAGGTCCTGGACCTCACGGAGCGGGTGGACGATCCGCTGGGCCTGCTGCTGGAGGTGAGGGTCGGCGGCGGCACCAGCATCGCGAGCGGGCTGCGCTACGCGCGGGAGCTGGTGACGGTGCCGTCCCGCACGCTGGTCGCGGTGGTCAGCGACTTCGAGGAGGGCGGGCCGGTCGGCGGGCTGCTGGCCCAGACCCGGGCACTGGTGGACTCCGGCGTGCACCTGCTCGGCTGCGCGGCGCTGGACGACACCGGGACGGCCCGCTACTCGAAGGCGGTCGCGGGCCAACTGGTCGCGGCCGGAATGCCCGTGGCGGCGTTGAGCCCGCTGGAACTGGCCCGCTGGGTGGGGGAGAAGGTGCGATGAGCATGACGGCGCGGACGAGCGACTGGCCGGGCGTGCGGCCCGAGGTGGTCGCCGAGGTGGTGGCCGGGCTGAGTGCCCGGTTGCAGAAGCGGCTGGACGGCGCGGCGGCGAAGCTGGCGGAGCGGCCGGTGGCCCGGGAGGGCGACGAGTGGCGGGTGGAGGTGGACGAGGAGACGGTGCTCGTGCTGCACGCCCCGGGCGGGGTGATCGCGGTGGAGGCCGGCGTCCGCTGCGGCTGCCTGCTCGCCCCGGCCTGCGTGCACCGGGCCGCGGCCGTCGCCCTCTGCCCGCTCGCCGAGGCCGAGCCGGCGCCGGAGCCCGAGCCCAGGAGTGACACTCACGGCGCGCCAGGGGATCCGAACGGCCGGCCGGATGCCGACCCGATCGCCGCAGACCCGATAGCCGACCCGCTCACCGCCGTCGAACTCGCCGCCGTCCGCCACCTCCACCGGGCCGCAGCCGCCGTCCTGGCCGCCGGGGTGAGCGGGGCGGGCGCGGTCTCCCAGGCCGAACTGCTGCGCGCCGCCCACCGGGCGCGCCTCGCGGGCCTGCACCGCCCGGCCGCGGCGGCCGTCACCGTCGCGATCAGGGTCCGGGCGGCGCGCTCCGGCGCGCCCGACCACCGCCTGGTGGACCTGGTCGCGGGCCTGCGCGAACTCCTCGGCCTCACCACCGCCCTGGCCACCGGCACCGCCCCGGTCGCCGAACTGCGCGGCACCGCGCGCCAGGCCTACCGGGAGGAGGGCGGTCTGCGGCTGTACGGCCTGTTCGCCGAGCCGGTGCTGACGGCCACCCACGCCGGTGCGGTCAGCTGGGCGGTGGACGCCGACGGACGCCTCAGCACGATCGCCGAGGTGATGCCGCACGACGACGCGGCGGCCGCCGCCCCGCAGGCGGTCGGGGCAGGCAACCGGACGGTCCGGTTGGGCGACGCCGCGCTCAGCCACCGCGAGTTCAGCCGTGCCGGGCTGACCGTCCAGGGCGCGACCAGGTCCGGCGGCGGTCGGCTGGGCGCCGGGGCCTCGGTCCGGGCGGTGCGGGCGACGGGCGCGGCATGGACGGCGGAGCCGGCCGCCCGGCTCTGGTCGGAACCGGCATCCGCCCAGGTGGCCCGGGCGCTCGCGGCGCAGGACCTGCCCTACGAGAGCCGTCCGGCCGGGAGCGACCTGCTCTTCCTGGACGTCACCCTGCTGGGCACCGCCCCCGGCCCGGGCGGGATGCCGCAGCTGCTGGCGCGCTGTACGGCGGGCGGTGCTCAGGGCGGTCCGGTGATCGTCCTGCGCCCGGCGCACGAGCACCCCGACCTGCCGTTCCGGGCGAACCTGGCGCTGCTCGCCACCGCCCCCGGCCTGCGACTGCGGGTGATCGGTCGGCTGGAACGCGCGGACCGTCCGGAGCTGCGCCTGCTCGCGATCGGTACACCCCCGGCCGCCCCCGACCCGCTCGCCCTGTCCGCGGACCGGGCCGGCCGGGTCAACCTCGGCCTCGAACGCCTCCAGACCGCCGACCTCGCCGCGTCCGCGACGGCGGCCGGCATCGGTCCCGGCCCGGTCGGCGGGTCGGCGGGCGGGCCGGCGGAGGGGTCTGAGGACGGGCCGGCGGACGGATCGGCCGCCCCGGCGCCGTACGGCCCGCCCGTCCACGTGCTCGGCCGCCGGGTCGAGCAGACGGTCACCACCGGTCGGCACGCCCTCGCCCCGAGCGAGGCCTCGGCGGCGGCCGACCGCGGTCTGCTGCGTGCCGCCGGGCTGGCCACCGCCGCCGAACTCCTCGACGGCCTGCGGGCCGCCGCCGCCAACCAGCAGCGCGACGTCTTCGGCCGGATCGTCACCGACGACCACGAGGCCTTCGCCACCGCCTGGCTGACCGCGGCCTCCTACACCGAGGAACTGGCGACCGCACTGTGCGCGTCGGCCTGGTCCGGGGAGGGGTGAGGGGCCGTCCGCGGCGAGGCGTGGGGCGTACGGCCC
>NZ_JBHVET010000161.1:0-13044 GCF_042802135.1 Kitasatospora sp. NPDC057512 | reverse complement strand
CAGCTGACTCTTAATCAGCGGGTCCGGGGTTCGAGTCCCTGGCGGCGCACAGACATTGGGGAGCCTCTCGCAGCAGCGAGGGGCTCCCCGATTTTTTGGCCTCCGACGTCCGTTTTGCGTGTGATGTCGGTCTCGATTGGCGATCCGCCGGAGCTATCCGGCCCGTTCTGCTCGTCCAGGGCAGTAAAACCGGAATCGGGACAAAGGTCCCCAACCGCCGATGTCCCCGTCCGTGCAGGGCTGCCTCGATGCGCCCGCAGGAAAGGCCGCGCTTTGTCCAGAAACGCCCAGGGCGGCCGTCGCACGCCGTCGATCAGTCTCCGGCCGGTCAAGCGGCTCAAGCGCTCCACCGGCCCGGCCGGCGGGTCGGGCGGGTCCGGCGGCAGGAAGCCGCGCCGGCCGAAGCGCACCGGCTGGCGCCGGCTGATACCCACCTGGCGGATGACCCTGCTGGGCTTCGGCTCCGCACTGCTGCTCGGCATCGGCCTGTTCGCCCTCGGGATCGCCCTGGTGAAGGTGCCGGACGCGCACGCCGCCGCCACCGCCCAGAGCAACACCTGGCTCTACGCGGACGGTTCGGTGCTCACCCGCACCGGCCAGACCAACCGGCAGAACGTCTCCCTGGACAAGGTCTCCCCCGCCGCCCAGCACGCCGCGCTGGCCGCCGAGGACCGGAACTTCTACAACGAGGGCGCGATCAACGTCCAGGGCCTGGCCCGGGCCGCGGTCAACACCGCCAAGGGCCAGGGCACCCAGGGCGGCTCCACCATCACCCAGCAGTACGTGAAGAACACGTACCTGAACCAGAAGCAGTCGGTCACCCGCAAGGTGAAGGAACTGTTCATCGCCATCAAGGTGGACGCCACCGAGAGCAAGAACGACATCCTCTCCGGCTACCTGAACACCTCCTACTACGGCCGCGGCGCCTACGGCATCCAGGCCGCCTCCCAGGCGTACTTCGGCATCGACGCCTCCGCCCTCGATCCCGCCCAGGGCGCCTACCTGGCCACCCTGCTGAACGCCCCGAGCGCCTACGACGTCGCCACCGCGACCGCGGCGGGCAAGCAGAACGCCGTCAACCGCTGGAACTACGTGCTCGACGGCATGGTCAAGGAGGGCTGGCTCCCCGCGGACGAGCGGGCCAGGACCGCCTTCCCGGACGTCCGGGACCCCCAGCCCAACCCGGGCCTGTCCGGCCAGGCCGGCTACCTGGTCGACGCCGCCACCCAGTACCTCACCTCCAGCGGCGTGATCAACGAGACCGAGCTGGCCAAGGGCGGCTACACGATCAAGCTGAGCATCGACCCGGCCCGCCAGCAGGCCCTCCAGGACTCCGTCCAGTCCCAGCTGCACGACAGCCTGAACCCGGACAAGCGGAAGAAGGACGCGGCCGCCCAGGCCGGCGCCGCCTCGGTGGACCCGAAGACCGGCGCGGTCGTCGCCCTGTACGGCGGCGTCGACTACGTGAAGCACTACGTCGACAACGCCACCCGGCGCGACTACCAGGCCGGCTCGACCTTCAAGGCGATCGCACTGGCCGCCGCCTTCGAGAACAACGCCAAGACCCAGGAGGGTCGCACCGTCACCCCGCGCACGGTCTACGACGGCACCAGCGGCCGGAAGGTCCGCGGCGGCAAGGGCACCCCGTACGCGCCGCCGAACGAGGGCGACAAGAGCTACGGCCAGATCACCCTCCAGCAGGCCACCGACTGGTCGGTCAACTCGGCGTTCGCGCAGCTCGCGCAGGACACCGGGCTCCAGAAGGTCAAGGACACCGCCGTCGCGCTGGGCCTGCCCGGCAGCACCCCGGGCCTCGACCCGGTGCCGTCCATCCCGCTGGGCGCGGCCACCCCGAGCGTGCTCGACATGGCGGGCGTGTACGCCACGCTGGACAACGGCGGCAAGCAGATCACCCCGTGGCTGGTGCAGTCGGTGGACCGCGAGGGCGAGAACGTCGCGCTGCCCGCGCACAAGACCACCCAGGCGATCAGCGAGGACACCGCCAACCAGGTCACCTCGATGCTCCAGGGCGTGGTGAGCGACCCGGGCGGCACCGGCTGGCGAGCGAAGGGTCTCGGCCGACCGGTGGCGGGCAAGACCGGCACCACCGACGACCAGAAGTCGGTCTGGTTCGTGGGCTACACCCCCGAGCTGGTCACCTCGGTCGCCCTGTTCGGCCAGGACCCGGGCAACGGCTCCCAGGTCAGCCTGAGCGGCGTCGGCGGCATCGACGGCGCGGCCGGCGGCCAGTTCCCGGCCCAGATCTGGACCAGCTACATGAAGGCCGCGCTCAAGGGCCAGCCGGTCAGCGACTTCGCCACCCCGGCCGGCGGCGACTCCTCGGGCGCCACCGACCTGCCGACCGCCCCGAGCACGCCGAGCAGCGCCCCGTCGACGGGCGCCCCCAGCGGCGCTCCGAGCACCGGCCCCACCACGGCGCCGGGCGACGGCTCGGGCTCGACCCCGTCGGGCGGCACCGACGGCGGCGCGACCACCGCGCCGACGGCTCCGCCGACCAGCCAGCCCACCACCCAGCCCACCCGGCCGCCCCGGCCCACCCCGAAGCCGACGCAGACCACCCAGCCGACCGCGCCCCCGACCACCCAGCCGACCGGCCAGCCCACGGGCGGGACGGGCGGGACGGACGCGCTCGCGGGGGCGGGTGCCTCGTCCCGGTCCGGGGGCTGACGGGGGTCCGCTCACTCGGCCCGTTCACTCGGCCCCAGCCACCCTGTTGAGACCGGGTGGCCGGGGCCGAGTGCTCAGCCGGGTGGGCGGGACCGAGTGATTTCGCCGCTGCGTACGGTGCGGGGCAGGACCGAATGACGGAATGGCGCCTTACCCGATCATTGATATGACTGTCACAATGCGGCCGTGCACAGATCAACGGCCTCGCCCACCCTCCCTTCGGGCAGAACCCTCGGCCTCGGCCTCGCGCTCGTCTCCGCCTTCGCCTTCGGCGGCTCCGGCACCGCGGCCAAGCCGCTGATAGAGGCCGGACTCTCCCCCCTGCACGTGGTGTGGCTCCGCGTCACCGGGGCGGCGGTGGCACTCCTCCCGGTCGCCTACCGGCACCGGGACGCCGTCCTGCGCCGACCCGGCCTGCTGCTCGGCTTCGGCCTGCTCGCCGTGGCGGGCGTCCAGGCCTGCTACTTCGCGGCGATCTCCCGCATCCCGGTCGGCGTCGCCCTGCTCATCGAGTACCTCGGCCCACCGCTGCTGATCGGCTACGTCAAGTTCGTCCAGCGCAAGCCGATCACCCGCGGCGCGGCCATCGGCGCCGGCGTCGCGGTGACCGGGCTGGCCTGCGTGGTCGAGGTCTGGAACGGTCTGAGCTTCGACGCGCTGGGCGTGCTGTTCGCCCTCGGCGCGGCCTTCTGCCAGGTCGGCTACTTCGTACTCGCCGACGCCGGCCGGCACGGCGACCGCCCGGTCGACCCGCTCGCCGTCAGCGCGTTCGGGCTGCTCGTCGGCGCGGTGCTGCTCACCGTCCTCACCCGGCCGTGGCAGGCCGACTGGAGCCGGCTCGGCGGGTCGGTGGTGATGAACGGACACACCCTGCCCGCGATCATCCCGGCCGCGTGGATGGTCCTGATCGCGACCGTGCTCGCCTACCTGACCGGGGTGATCTCGGTCGGTTACCTCTCGCCGCCGATCGCCGGGGTCGTCGCCAACCTGGAGGCCGTGGTCGCCACCGTGACGGCCTGGGTGCTGCTCGGCGAGCACCTCGGGGTGCCGCAGATCGCGGGCGGCCTGCTGGTGCTGACCGGCGCCTTCGCGGCGCAGGCGAGCAAGCCTGCGGAGGCGGGAGCGGGGACGGGAGCGGGCTCGGGGGCGGGTTCGGGGACAGGAGCGGGCTCGGGGGCCGACGGCCCTGGAGCCGACGGGCCCGGCGCTCCCGACCGGGTGGCCGCCGAGCGCGGGATCAGCGGCCGGTCCAGCCGAACCAGTCGAGGTGACTGAGCGGCCACACGACGGCCGACACCGGGCCGACCACGTTGTCCACCGGCACGGCGCCGCCGCCCGGGCCGTGCTGGTGGTAGCGGGAGTCCGCGGAGTCGCTGCGGTGGTCGCCCTCGACCCAGACGTAGCCCGAGGGCACCTTCACCGGCCCGAAGTCCAGCCCGGCGCAGGAGTCGTCCCCGGGGTGCAGGTACGGCTCGTCGACCTTCCGCCCGTCGACGGTCAGCGTGGTGCCCTCGCACTGCACGGTCTGGCCGCCGGTCGCGATGACCCGCTTGACCAGGTAGTTGTCGTCCTTCGGCGGCACCAGGCCGACGAAGCTGAGCACCGAGCTCACGGTGTTGGTGACCGGGTTCGGGTCGGTCGGCTGCGGCGGCAGCCAGCCCCCCGGGTCCTTGAACACCACCGGCTGCCCCGGCTCCGGCTCCCAGCCGGTCAGCGGCGCCAGCTTGTTCACGCCGACCCGGTCGCCGATCCGCAGGGTGTTCTCCATCGAGCCGGACGGGATGGTGAACACCTGGAACAGGCAGGTCTTGATCAGCAGCGCGACCACCAGGCCGACCGCCGCCATCACCGGCAGCTCGATCCACCACGGCCGGGGACGCCGGCCCGGTCGGCGGGCCGTACGGCCGCGCGAACCGCGCGCCCGACGGCGGGCCTCGGCGCGGCCGCCGGACACCTCGTGGACGTTCGACGCGGAGCCGCTGGGGGCTCCGGCCCCGCTGGGCGTTTCGGGCAGGTTCACCGCCATCGTCGCTGCTCCACCTCTCCGGCTGGGGAAAACTGCACGCTACGCCAACCGTGGAGCCTGGCGAAATCGGTCATTTAGCCGCCGCCGACATCGCCGGGTGTCCCGGGGCCGCCCGGGGGTCGCACCAGGGATCACCGGGGGGGGTCGCCTGGAGAGGGCTGGGAAGTGCCGGGAACGACCAGGGCCCGCTGCCGGCGGTCCGCTCCGTCTCCGTTTCCGGATACGGGTGCGGGTGCGGGTGCGACGGGCGTCGGCCTCGGACCCCGGGCCCGGGTCAGGCGCGGGCGATGGCCTCGTGGTGGCGGATGACCTCGGCGATGATGAAGTTCAGGAATTTCTCCGCGAAGACCGGGTCCAGCTTCGCCCCCGCCGCCAGCTCCCGCAGCCGCTTGATCTGGTCCCGCTCGCGCGCCGGGTCGGCCGGCGGCAGCTTGTGCTCGGCCTTGAGCCGGCCGACCCGCTGGGTCGCCTTGAAGCGCTCGGCCAGCATGTGGACCACCGCGGCGTCGATGTTGTCGATGCTCTCGCGCAGGCTGGTCAGCTCGGCCCGTACGGCGTCGTCGATCCCCTGGGGCAGACCGGCGTCGGGGGTCGTGGAGTGGTCCGTCATCGGGGCGGCTCCCGGTGTCTGGAGTGGGCGCCCGACCGTACGGCGGCCGGGCTCGGGCCCGGGCAAATCTAACAGGGCCCCCGCTCCGGCCCCGCACCGTCGGACGGAACCGTCCACGATCCGGACAGCGGACCGGAGCCGCCCGCCGGCGCCGCGCACCGCCCCGTCGCTGCGGCGTGACACGCCGGACCGGGGAGGTCCCTGCCCGTAGGCTGGGGCCCGCATGACCGGAAGTGACCGCTCGAACACTCTCCCTCAGCACTGGAGGAACCGATCGTGGCAACCACCCGCACCGCCCGTACGGCCTGGGAGGGCAACCTCGTCGCCGGCCAGGGCCAGGTGACCTTCGAATCGTCCGGCATCGGCACGTACCCGGTGTCCTGGCCGTCCCGCGCCGAGCAGGCCAACGGCAAGACCAGCCCGGAGGAGCTCATCGCCGGCGCCCACTCGGCGTGCTTCTCGATGGCCCTCTCCCACGGCCTCACCGGCGCCGGCACCCCGCCCACCACCCTGGAGACCCAGGCCGACGTCACCTTCCAGCCGGGCGAGGGCATCACCGGCATCCACCTGACCGTCACCGGCACGGTGCCGGGCCTGGACGAGGCGGGCTTCGTCAAGGCCGCCGAGGACGCCAAGGCCAACTGCCCGGTCAGCCAGGCCCTGACCGGCACCACCATCACCCTCACCGCCAAGCTGGCCTGAACCGCACCCCTTACTTCTTCTCCACCGCGACCCTCGGGGACCGGCCGACGTCCGGCTCCCGACCCGTGTCCGGCCCGCGTTCGGCGCACGACCGGTCCGCGTCCGGCGCACGGTCGGCGCCCAGGGGCGCGGCTTCAGCGCACGCGCCCCTGGCGCACATCATGTGATGTGCACCGGGGGCGTCTGCACGTACCGCCATCCATGATCACAAAGCGGGCGAATCACCCTGGCGGCGGTCACCGCGTGTTGCCGTCGCGGCCTATGATCGGCCGCAGCGCCCTGTCCTTCAGGCGGGTCCCCGCGCACCGGCGCCCCACGACGGGCGGCCCAGCGGCGGACCGACTCCGAGGACCACGACAGAGTGCGGAGCCGACCGCCGGGTCCCGACTGGCCGGCCGGACATCGTCAAGCGTCAGCAGCGGACGGGAGCATGCCGTGCCGGGCCAGAACGAGGGGGCCGACGCACACCACCCGGGCGGGCGGCACGAGGAGTCACCGTGCCACCGCCACCTCGCCTCTCCGGCCCTGGAACCAGTCCTTGAACCGGTCCTTGAACCGGTCCTTGAACCGGCCCTGGGACCCACCGCCGGATCAGCCGCCGGGCCCGTCTCCGGATCCGTCACCGGGCCGACCGCGGGGCCCGTCACCTCCTTCACCGCCTGTGGGACGCTGACCGAGCCGGAGCCGCTGATCTGCCCCACCTGCGCGGCCCCGCTCAGCGGCGACGCCCATCGGGAACGGGGACTCGGCAGCGGCAGCCGGGAGAGCATCGACACCGACCGGCTGCTGGCGGCGCTGCGGGCCAGCGAGTCCCGGTTCCGGGCCGCCTTCTGCGACGCCGTCATCGGCATGGCCCTGATCGATGCCGAGGACCGGATCATCGAGGTCAACCCCGCCTTCGCCGCCCTGATCGGACGGGGCGTCGGCGACCTGGTCCGCACCCACCTGCACGAGATCATCGACCCGGAGGGCATGCCGGACCGGCTCTTCTCCGAACTCGTCTGCGGCGAGCGGGAACGGTTCCGCGTGGAGAAGCAGCTCAAGCACCGCGCGGGCCACATGGTCTGGAGCAAGGTCACCGTCTCGCTGATCCGGGACGGCGCCGGCAGCCCCCTCTACACCCTCGCGCTGGTGGAGGACATCACCGAGCAGCGGCGGCTCGGCGACCGGCTGGAGTACCAGGCCCTGCACGACCCGCTGACCCGGCTGCCCAACCGGACCTACTTCTTCGAGCGGCTCGACGCCGCCTGCCTCGCGCCGACCGACCAGCCGGGCCCGGTCGGCGCCCCGGACGAACGCCGGGTCGGGGTCTGCTACCTGGACCTCGACGGCTTCGCGGCGATCAACGAGGCGCTCGGCCACCACATCGGCGACCAGTTGCTGATCGCCGTCGCCACCCGGCTGCGGCGCGGATTCGACGGGCGCGACACCCACCTGGTGGCCCGGATGGGCGGCGACGAGTTCGCCGTCCTGGTCACCGACAGCCTGGGCAGCGAGCAGCTGACCGAGCTGGCCGCCCGGATCCTGGAGGTGCTGGAACGTCCCTTCGACGTCGCCGGGCACCGGCTGGTGATCACCGCCAGCGTCGGCGTGGTCGAGCGGTCCGTGCACGAGACCACCTCGACCGACCTGGTCAAGGACGCCGACGCCACGCTCTACTGGTCCAAGGCCGACGGCCGCGCTCGCTGGACCCTCTACGACCCGGACCGCGGCGCCCACCAGCTCACCCGGCAGCTGCTCGCCACCGCGCTCCGCCCGGCCCTGGAGCGCGGCGAGTTCGCGATCGAGTACCAGCCGCTGGTCGGCCTGGCCGACGGCACCGTGCACGGCGCGGAGGCGCTGGTCCGCTGGCGCCACCCCCGCTACGGGACGCTCTCCCCGGACCGCTTCATCCCGCTCGCCGAGGAGACCGGCGCGATCGTGCCGCTCGGGACCTGGGTACTGGAGGAGTCCTGCCGCCAGGCCCGGCAGTGGCTCGCCGAGTTCCCCGAGACCGAGACCTTCGTGAGCGTCAACCTGGCCGCCCGCCAGATCTGGGACTCCGACATCGTCGCCGACGTCGCCCGGGCCCTCGAACGCACCGGCCTGCCGGCCCGGCTGCTCCAGCTGGAGATCACCGAGAGCGCCCTGCTCGGCCCCGGCGGCCGGCCCCTCCAGGCCCTCCAGGCGCTCGCCGACATGGGCGTGCGGATCGCGATCGACGACTTCGGCACCGGCTACTCCAACCTGGCCTACCTGTCCCGGCTGCCGGTGCACGTGCTCAAACTCGACGGCACCTTCATCGAGGGCTTCCGCGAGCCCTCCCCGACGGACCGGCCCGGCCGCCCGGAACTCGGCTCCCGCCGCAGCGACGCGGACGAGCAGATCGTCGGCGCGATGGTGCAGCTCGCCCACACCCTCGGCCTGACCGTCACCGCCGAGGGCATCGAGAGCGCCGCCCAGGCCGAACGCCTGCGGCTGACCGGCTGCGACACGGCCCAGGGCTGGTACTTCGCCCGCCCCGGCGAGGCCGAACTCGTCGCGGCCATACTCCGCGACGGCCGCCCCGCCCTACACGGCCGTTAGCCGCGAGGGAGGACGGGTCGGAAACGGGGCCGGGTCGGCGCTGCTGCCCCGTCCAGGGCGGGCACTCAGCCCACCCCGCCGAAGCCCAACCGGCTACGGCCACACTCCGCGACACCCCCCGCCCCACACGGCCGGCAACCGCAGGAGCAGGCCGGAAACGGGCCGGGGCCGGCCGCGGCCGGGTGCACGAGGGCGGGGGTCGAGGCGGTCACGGCCGGGGCCGTCAGGGGCGCCGCAGTGAGGAACCGGGAGGACCGGGCGAGGGCGGGGCGGGCCGACGACTCGGTCCGCGCCCCTGCCGGCCTGGTCCGCGCCCCTGCCGACCGGAGCGCGGCGCCGGGCCTCCCGGCGGCGGTCACGGCCGTGGCAGGACCGCGGGCCGTCAGTCCCGGCGGCCGGTCACGCCGGCGCCGTCAGGCCGTACGCCTCGGCGATCAGGCCGTACGAGCGGAGCCGGGCCTCGTGGCCGTGGATGTGCGAGGTGACCATCAGCTCGTCCACGCCGGTCCGCTTGCGCAGGGCCTCCAGCCCGTCGGCGACCCGGCCCGGGTCGCCGAGCACGACGTTGTCGAGCCAGCTGTCGATGAAGTCGGCCTCGACCGGGCTGTACGGGTACTCCTCGGCCTCCTCCGGGGTGGGGATCGGTCCGGGGTTGCCGCGCCGCAGGCGGAGCATGCCGAGGGCCGCGGAGCGGGCGAGGCGCCGGGCCGAGGGCTCGTCGTCGGCGGCGACCGCGCTCACGCCGATCAGCGCGTACGGCTCGGCGAGCACGGCGGAGGGGCGGAAGGACGAGCGGTAGAGGTCCAGCGCCGGGACGGTGTTGGCGCTGCTGAAGTGGTGGGCGAAGGCGAACGGGAGGCCGAGGCGGCCCGCCAGCTGGGCGCTGAAGCCGGAGGAGCCGAGCAGCCAGACCGGCGGGCGGCCCTCGCCCTTGGGGACGGCCGTCAGCCGGGCGTAGGGGTGGCCGTCCGGGAAGTCGCCGTCGAGGAAGTGGGTCAGCTCGGCGAGCTGCTGCGGGAAGTCGTCCGCGCCTTCGGCGAGGCCGCGGCGCAGCGCCCGGGCGGTGGCCTGGTCGGTGCCGGGGGCGCGGCCGAGGCCGAGGTCGATCCGCCCGGGGTGCAGGGCCTCCAGCAGGCCGAACTGCTCGGCGATGGCCAGCGGGGCGTGGTTGGGGAGCATGACGCCGCCGGAGCCGAGCCGCAGCGTCGTGGTGTTGGCCCCGAGGTGGGCGAGCAGGACGGCCGGGGTGGAGCTGGCCACTCCGGGCATGCCGTGGTGCTCGGCCACCCAGAAGCGGTGGTAGCCCCACTGTTCGGCCCGGCGGGCCAACTCGGTGGTGGCGGCGAGGGCCTCGGCGGGCGTGTGGCCGACGCCGACCGTGGCCAGGTCGAGGATGGAGAGCGGGGCGGGTGCCGTTCCCCGGGCGGTGCCCCGGATCGCCGTGTCGGCCGCCGGTTCGGCCCCGTGCTCCTGCTGGTCCTCGGTGGTCATCCCGTCCGCCCTCCTGGCTGCCGTCCTTGAGCCGACCGTCGTGGCCGGCCGCGCGGGCCCGGGTGGTCCGCCGGTCGCTGTCGCCGACCGGGGTCAACCACGGCCGCGGGCTCACTGTTCCCGCCTCGGGGATGTCGTCCGGCCACGGTCCGCGTGGGTTTCGGCCATTTCGCACGGGCGTCCGACCGACCGTTCGGCTGACGGAGAGCCAGCGGGCGAACACGGCTGGCGACTTCCCGCCAGCGCCGGAAGTCGCCAGCCAAGGCTCTCGCGACCGGGGGTCGGCGTCCGGCAGGCTTGGGCCCAGAGACGGACCGCCGGAGCGGGACCCGCACTCCACCAGCAAGATCGTCGGGCTAGACCAGCACCGGACGATCACTGCGAGCCCTCGGCGCGGCACCCCGCCCCGGGGGCTCGTTCCAGTTCCGGCGGCCCTCCGCCGCCCGGGCGCCCTCGCCCCGGCCGACCCGGACGCACGGTCCTGACGCATGGCCCGCCGCGTCGGGGCGCGGCCGGAATCAGCAGTCGTGATCCATGCCATACCGGGGTGCTTCATGGCATGAAAAGTCGAGGCGCTAGCGTTGACCCCTGCAGCCACCTGCTCCCCCGGGAGGCACGGAGGGAGTAAAGGGCCTTGAACTTCGTGGCCGCGATCGGATCCTCGTGGATCTGCGCGCTGGCGCTCGTCGCCGTGCTCGGGGACGCCCTTCTTCCGTTCATCCCCAGCGGGACGCTGGTCATCCTGGCCGTGCTCAAGACCTCGCAGATCAACGGCGCGCCCCTGATGCTCGGGCTGGGCGTGGCGGTGGCCTCCTTCCTGGGCGACCTCCTGCTGCTCAACCTGGCCCGGCGCGGCGCCCCGGTGCTGCACCGCCGGCTCGCCCGGCGCCCGAAACTGGCGGCCAGCGTGACCCGGGTCCAGGAGGCCCTGATCGAACGCCCCCACGGGGCGGCCGCCGCGATGGTGGTGATCGCGCGGTTCGTCCCGGCCGGCCGGACCGTCCTCGACCTGGCCATCGGCCACTCCCCCGCCCATCCGCACCGGTTCCTGCACTGGTCGGCCCTGGCGGCACTGGTCTGGGCCGCCTACATCGTGACGCTGGGCTGGCTGAACAGCCACTGGTTCAACACCGCCTGGCTGAGCCTCGTGGTCTCCTGCGCGGCCGCCACCGCCATCAGCACCGCGATCGCGCGCATGGTGCGCCGCACCCGGCGGCTCGCCGCTCTCTGACGGCCCGCCCGACACCCCTCCCCGTCCTCCCTTCCTTTCCCCCTCCCCTTTCCCCTCCCTCCGGGCCCGCCCGAAGCGGCCCCATAGCGGGCTTCGGGGCGCCCGGCCCAGCAAGGGGCAAAAGTTTTCCCAAAAGGGCGACCAACCGGGCCGAACGCTGACGAACTCAGGCGGGGAGCGGACCGACCGGCGGTAGCGTACTGACCGGACCGCACGGGGCGGGAAGCGTCACAGGACGGCAACAGTCGAGGCATCCCCGCAGCCCAGCCGTACGCGCCCGGCGTGTTGAGGGTCGTCAGCGCTCGGCGACCTTGGTGGCCGCTGCGGCGACATGACATGCTAACGGCGGAATACTCATCAATTGCCCGATTTGACCGGTGCGGCCGCAGGCCGCCCTCACCACCGGCATCGGCACCCAGGGGAGACCATGACCAGCATCTCGCGCAGGACGGTGCTCAGCGCAACCGCCGCGACCGCGGCCCTCGGCGCGGTCGCGGCCTGCTCCAGCGGCGGGTCCGGCTCGGGCCAGGGCTCCGCCTCCCCCGGCCCCGGCCCCGGCGGCGCGAGCACCACCCAGGGCGGCAGCGGCGACCCCACGCAGGCGGTGGTGCCCAAGGGCACCCCGATCGGCGACGGTTCCAACGCGGACACCGGCCCGCAGCCGAACCAGCCCAAGCCCGAGAAGCTCAAGCCGGGCGAGCGGCCGCCGCAGTTCGTGGTCTTCTCCTGGGACGGCGCCGGCGGCACCGAGGACGGCCAGTTCCCCCGCTTCCTGAAGCTGGCGGAGCAGCACAAGGCCACGATGACCTTCTTCCTCTCGGGCATCTACGCCCTGCCCAAGGGCAAGGCGGACCTGTACCACCCGCCGAAGCACTCGGTCGGCGCCTCCGACATCCCGTACCTGTCGGACGGCGCGGTGAAGAGCACCCTCAAGCTCATCAGCCAGGCCTGGCTGGCCGGGCACGAGATCGGCACCCACTTCAACGGGCACTTCTGCTCCAGCCGTCCGGACAAGAACGGGGTCAACGTCTGGACCCCGGAGGACTGGCAGAGCGAGATCGACCAGGCGATCGGCTTCGTCACCCAGTGGCGGACCAACACCGGTTTCACCGACGTCGACCCGCTCCCCTTCGACTACAAGAAGGAGCTGATCGGCGGCCGCACCCCGTGCCTGGAGGGCCAGAAGGCGCTGCTGCCGACCGCCGCCAAGCTGGGCTGGAAGTACGACGCCAGTTCCTCGGGCGGCCTGCAGATATGGCCGCAGAAGGTGCAGGACGGCAAGGTCTGGGACTTCCCGCTGCAGTCCATCCCGTTCCCCGGGCACACCTTCCAGGTCCTGTCGATGGACTACAACATCCTGGCCAACCAGTCCGGCGGCAGCACCAAGGGCGACCCGGCCAAGTACGGCGACTGGCGCACCCAGGCCACCAACTCCTACCTGGCGGGCTTCGAGCGCGCGTACAACAGCAACCGCGCGCCGTTCTTCATCGGCAACCACTTCGAGCAGTGGAACGGCGGCATCTACATGGACGCCGTCGAGGAGACCCTCAAGACCATCGCGGGCAAGCCCGACGTCCGACTGGTCTCCTTCAAGCAGCTCGTCGAGTGGCTGGAGGTGCAGGACCAGTCCACCCTGCGCAAGCTGCGCTCGCTCAACGTCGGCCAGGCGCCGGCGGGCGGTTGGGAGAGCTTCCTCGGCACGGCGGGCTGACACCGGGGAGCGGTGGAACG